>JALRLA010000103.1 GCA_023254645.1 Bacteroidia bacterium | reverse complement strand
TGATTGTTTCAACAGGCAATCTCATGACTTTTCGGACTCATTAAGTGATGATAATTCTCAACAAACTGGCAATACTTGCAAGTAGCATTCGGTTCAGGTATTTCATGGCCTTCAATACACTCGACGAGGTCACTCAACGTTGGCTCAATCCAGCTCGTATCACAGCGATTTTCAATCAAAAAGGTACGAAAAACCAAGGTGTCGTTGAAGGCGTTTGCGTGGTTGTCACCAGTTGAATACACAAAGTAGCTTAGGTCGGAAACCGGAAAACCATTCTGCTTCAGCAGCCACGAGTAAAACGACACCTGTCTTTGATACGAAATGTGATGTTCAGCATTCTCATCAAGTTCGGTAACAGGATCCTTCTTCGCCGTTGCCTTGTAATCAACCACGTGCCAAGTGTTATCAGTAGGGTGATTCCAAATGTCGTCAACCACGCCAAAGAATTCGTAGCCCAAGTAATTGGCACGTACACCCCTGCGGTTGTTGCGCCAGTCATTCATCTGGGGGTGCTGCAAAGGCACCAATTCCAGCCCTAGGGGCTTCATCAACGGGTGAGGCTGTTGAACAGCACGATAATGGTCAAATTCGATTTTGGTCAAGCGGTCAACGGCCGCGTTCAAGGTAAACGGATACCCTGGAGGCCTTTTCAAGCCGAGTTTTTGCTGCATGTAGAAGCAGCGTGGGCACTCGCAGTACAAATCAACTGCCGCCCTTGAAAATGATTTCTTCATAATTTCTTGTATTTAATTAAATCCAATGCGTTTTGTTTCAGGTGTCCAACCACCGACTTCGTGAATGATCAGTTGTTCGAGTATGTTCACCTTTTCTTCACTGGGGTTGACCAGCAGAAACTTTTTAAGAATGTTGTCGACCTGTGCAGGAGAAAACATATGCTTCATGGCCAGTTGTTGAATGGCTCTAAAGGGCACAAGGCCCTTGAACTTGTCAAACATGATTTGGGCCCGAACGCGTTCATCAGGGGCAGGCACCTCAAGTTTGAGGGTCCAGCGGCGTTCAAAGGCCTTATCCATACTGCCTGTATGGTTGCTGGTCGCAAAGACAATACCCCTGAAAGTCTCCAGCTCATTCAAAAACAGCGCAACGAGGGCCGTTTCGGTTTGGTCTACACCCCGACCGCTAGCCGATCGTTGGTGAAAAAAGCCATCGGCCTCGTTGAACAAGACAATGGGCTCTTTTTTCAATTGGCTTGAAATAGACCTGATCTCTGAAAATAAACGGGCAATGTTCTTCTCGCTCTCCCCAAAATACTTGTCGCGCAAACCGGCAAGATTGACCGTCAATAAAGGTCGTTTGTACTTTCGGGACAACTGGCGAACGAGTTCTGTTTTTCCATTACCCGGTGCGCCGTACAACATGGCCGAAAGGTTGGGAGGCAAGCCGCGTGATTTGAGGTTCTTGACGTATGTCTGGAATCGCTTGACTTGGAGGTTTTCGAAGAATATGTCAACCTCCAATTGAAACTCGAAGGGATACCGAAGCCGAACTGCCTGGATACTTTCTGGCTCTATAAGTTCGACAAAGTGGCTTCTCAGACCCCGAATCATGTGCGCATTGCTCATGTCTTTGGGCAAGGCCCATTGAATCAAAGTGGGATTGATGCGCACCTCGGTAACCTGCCCATCAATAACCGAATAAGCTTCCATCAAGCCCTTCTTATAGAGATCTGATTTCGGGTTGGACCAATCGTGAAACACTTTCAACCTTGGCAAAGGCTGATGAAACAAATCTTCAACCAATTGTGAAACTTTCATGGGCGATCGAAACAGGGCCTCATGCCCCAATATGTATAAGGCCGCTGATTGTTCATTGATGTCAGATGACAACAACCCGATGCGTTTGACAAACGGATGATCGTGATAATCAATCAAGGCCCTAACCACAGAAGCCCGTGGTTTGGAGAAACCAAAGGGATCGCTCTCGCGGGTATGCCACGAAAGGCAAAGGTTCAACAGGCCGTTACCACCCGGTTCTTGGCAAATGGACAAATAACCCGGATTGGAGGTTTTGATAAAGCCTACTACGCCTTGACTGGGAATTAGGTCATTGCCCCGCCTACGGCTGCCTTTCTCAATTTCGATCAGGCCCTGCTTGTCCAAATGTTGAAGAATGGCAGATACCGATTGTAGATCGAGTTTCTCTTTGGTCTTCTCCAGCAGCAATTTGTCATTGGGCGCTTCACTCTCTGTAAACAACGAATAAATGGAAGCCAGTACCAATGCCTGTTCTTTTGTAAGCGAAAGCAATTCAGCAAATTCTGTAAGCAATTGGTCTTGAACCGCTGATACCTCCTCTTGGCTTAGCCAATTCATTGCCAACTCATTGATAGATTGATGGTTAATTTTTGTATCTCGTGTAGTATGCATTTCAATTGAGCAATATTGGACTACAAACCTAAAACGCATTTTTCGATTACAATTTTACGCCAGCGCAATTTTACTAGCGCAATTATTAAAATTCTTTTCCTACATTTGTACTGTGTCGAAAACAGACCTCAGACGAAAACACCGAGAAACCCTTCTGCTCAATTGGTTCCGTGAAGGGCGATACAACTTGGATCAAGTCATAGAAATGCTCAATGGGCATTTGCTGGGCATGAAAGAGAAGTCCGTTTCGAACAGAACCGTCGACCTGGATATTCGGCGTATCAAAGACCAATTAATATTGAATGGCGAGAAATTGGTCAATTACAATCGCATATTCCGAGTAGTAACCGCTCAAGGAACGCAAAACTCAATAACCTACGAAGAAAAGCTAATGGTTCCTTTGATTCAAAAGCTTCTCGAACCCTACCTGATCATTCCTGGCATCAACCGTCTGATGGACGACATCAAATCGGAACACATCTCGTCGGGAATTGACGGGGTAGTATTGAAGAATTCCGTGGCTTTTACCTCCCCACATTTTGTCATGAATGAACAGATGCAAGGATTGATCATGAAATTGCTTAAGTGCATGTTTGGTGGCCAAGCCTGTGTGTTCAATTACACCGATGTACACAAACGAACACAAAATGCGAGGCACGAAGTATACCCCTTGCAAATTCGGGAAGACCAAGGGAGACTCTATCTCGCAGCATTGCCCGTCGACAAAGAAGTAGATAGCCGGTACATACGAATCTATACCCTCGATGGCATAGATAACAAAGACATTAAAACTTCCAAAGAGTATTACAGTGAATCTCCGGAAAAAGCGCCCTTAAATCCCTCTAAATTTTCTTACGACTATGCCAACTTGCTCAAGAAACTTGATTACGTGAATTATTTTCAAGGAGTCATCGGAGTCTGGCGAAGCCCGACTGTTGAACCCCAAATCATCAGACGGTACTTTGCCGGCTGGGCATTGTCACACATTAAGGCTGCACCCCTTCATGCCTCGCAGCAAGAGCTAGAAAGAACTGATCAAGTATCTACCAGGCACCTTGATCATCCCCAGGTAGTTGGATTGATACAGTGGAAAATTCACCGAACACCCGAATTGGCATTTCGACTGGGATCTTATCGCGATTACTCCTGGGCCCACCACTTTGGAATTCACGGCCCCGACCAGAGATTGAACTGGGACTTTGAACTTACTTAACGAAAACTCTTTCTATGAAAACCTATACCTGTCTTACACTCTTTGCTATAATTAGCATGGCCATTTCTTGCAATACACCTAACGAACCCAAAAGCCCAAGTGAATCAAATTCTCAACTTGTACTCACTAGGCTTGAAGATTCATTGCTTGTCATTTTGAAATCCAACATCTTGGAAAGGCAAGAATGCAAACCCTATGAAGTTACCGAGAGCTCAAATGAGCGATTATGCCTGACCGACCCCTCAAATGACAGCCCATTGGGATGTTACGACTGGGCCACTATAAGAAGCGATTCAACGGCAACTCTCTTCACGGTAGAAGATCTCGATCAAGATGGGCAGCCTGATTATACGTTGGAACTCGACAACCAAGGCGGAGGCTGCGGCGGTCAAGTATCCATCATGGAGCGCTGGACCCTACTGAGTACAATTAACAAATTTTCCCTCACACACTATATTCCTTACCGTTCAGAGACGAATAAGTGGATGCCAGTTCTATAAGTGGTGCAGAGTTCCAAATGATCCAAAACTCATTTGGAACAGAATTTGATCCAGACGAAAAAAAGCAAATGCTATCAACTCAACATGAGGTACATCAATGCTGAAAACTGGATGTATGGTGGTTTTGAATTAGGCGCAATAGGATCTGGCGAATTCGAAGACCAACGGGTATTGATTGATTTCAACCGAAGAAGTTGTTCATTTTGATTGTTAGCTATATACTTTTGAATGAAACCATTTATAAAAATGAAAAAAATTAAAACTACCATCACGCTTGCCCTTCTCTTGTTTGCGGCATCCTTTTATTCGTTCACCCCGTTGAATGATGCACCAGAAAAAGCTCCAATTGAAATGCCAGACGGTTGTCACTATGGGCAATGTCAAGCCATAGCCAAAAGTACCGGGGTTCAATGCAAGCATTGTGTTTCCGAAAGAGGAGATCTGTATTGCTGGCAACACAAATAAGAACAGTCAAACATTGACTGAAAGCAGCATCTATACAAGGATTTGCCCAAAAATCGATTGGTACTACAAAATCAAATGGCCCAAATCGCGCACTATGTCAATGTCAACATTGCCAACTATGCCTTTGATTTTTTCCCGATCTGACTTTTGCCAAATTTCCCATTTTGCCCCATCAACCAAATAGGGAGGTTTTGAGTTGTAACGAGCAATCCACAAATGATAAGGTCTGTAGCGTTTTTTCAATCGGGAATTGTAAAACCCTTGCACCGAATACAACAATGGCTTTTTGCCATAATGCTTTTCCATCATATCCAAAAACCGCTGTAGGTTTTTGTGGTATTCCCGAGAGCTGATTTGACCCCACAACTCCAAATCAACCGCAGGAATTAAATCCTGCTCTTCTTTTTTCGCCACTTTGATGAATTTCTCAAATTGAATTTCTGCTGAAACATTGGGGGCAAACAGGTGATAACTCCCAACCAATAATCCATTTTTTTTGGCCTCAAAAAAATTATACCGATAGGTTCTATCAGGCATTTGGGTCCCTGTAGCTCGACAATACACAAACTTGATATCGTTGCCTTTCCATTTTCGAACCTTGCACCAATCGATGGTGTGTTGATGGCTTGACACATCAATTCCAAAGGCTTCCTTGCCGTCATATTTATACTTATCAATGACCCTACTGCCTACAAAAACTTCAGCTCGGGTAAACAAATCGAAACAATATCCAAGCGCCAGCAAGACACTCAAAAGCACTGCTCCGACAACTATTCTCTTATCCATTCTGGTTTATTTAAAGCTTTCGCAATTCTAATTAAGCTCCGTAAAGTCTCGTCAGAGGTCCACTTGCGCAACATGGTGATCTTTTTCTTCTCGGGCATATTGCTTAAAGCAATTCCCCACATCATTGTCTTCGCCTGGTAATAATCTACTCGCTCTGTCACCTCTTTCAACGCGGCGTCAAAATCAGGCTTGTATACCTGTTCCTTTTCGTAATGCTTCAACGGCATAGAATACCCTCTCTGATACCGTGTACGAAACATGTAATCTTCCTTGTAATACCGGTATTCATAATCACGCTTTGGTGCTTGTTCTGGGTCAGGAATCGTTTTCATTGGCACCAACCTTGATGCATGCGATTTTCGAGGATTTGGGTTGTCTACGAATGAATCAAATTCATTGTAAAAAACATCATCAAAAGCGTCTAGCTCCTTGCCAGA
>JALRLA010000069.1 GCA_023254645.1 Bacteroidia bacterium | reverse complement strand
CAATTGGAATTTCCTTGCTGCTAAGAGAGCTGTTTTCTTCCAATTAAACATGGAACAGTACAGCAATAGAAAATGGATTTTCATCGGCACATTTTTTGCCATTTTGCTCTTGTATGCCATGCGAATAACAGGCCTACAGCTGGGCAGTACGCCGTACAAAGAAAGAGCGATCAACAATGCTTTGAACAAAGTGACTCTGTATCCAGGTCGCTCCGTATTGTTCGATCGAAACGGCAGAATTCTGGTTCGAAATACCCCTTCTTATGATCTAAAGGTATTTCCCAAGAAAATGGGCAAAGCCGACTCTTTGTTGATTTGCCAAATTTTGGGTCTTGACTCGGCCGATTATGCCGAACGCACACTTTTGGCTTGGATCAATTCCAAAAAAAGACAGCGAAACAATTCGTACAACCGATCAGCGGTTTTTTACTCTAACCTGAGCCCTGAACAATATGCCATCATTCGAGAAAATCTCTACCGTTTGAAGGCTTATTACGTGGAACCCAAAACCGATCGACTATACAACTTCAATGGAAGTGCACATGCTTTCGGATACCTTGGAGAAGTTTCAGAAGAGCTTTTAAATCAAGACCCCTACTACCAACCCGGAGACTTGGTTGGAATTACCGGTATTGAAAAATTCTATGAAACCCAGATTCGCGGCATCAAAGGTGTCAAAACGGTATGGCAAGATAGAACCTATGTGGAACAGGGCACCGTCAAGAATGAGTCGTTCAACAAACCTGCCATTGCTGGACCAGATGTAACTCTGAGCCTAGACATGGCCTTGCAGTTGTTGGCCGACTCCTTAATGGCCGGAAAACGTGGCAGTATCGTGGCCATCGAACCCAAGACGGGTGAAGTTTTGGCTTTTTACAACAGCCCCAACTACAATCCCAACCTTTTGGTAGGTCAACAGCGAAGCGATGAATTTCGCAAGTTGCTGATTGATTCCAAAAAGCCCTTGTACAACAGAGCTGTGAAAGGCGTTTATCCGCCGGGAAGCACAGTAAAACCAGTATTGGCCCTGATTGGTTTGCAAGAAGGTATATGCAGACCTGAAACACAGCATTCCTGTTCTGGAGGCTACCACATGGGCTCCATCACCGTGGGCTGTCACCCTCACGCCAGCCCATTGGCCTTGGCTCAATCAATTCAGATCAGTTGCAACGCCTATTACTGCCAATTGTTTCGCGACATTATTGACGCTCCCAAGTATGGTAATGTGAGAGACGGATATGCCGTTTTGGAATCGTACTGGCGAAAATTTGGATTGGGAAGTCCAACAGGAATCGATTTGCTAGGTGAATCAAGTGGCAACATTCCTAGTTTGGCTCAACTGGATCGGCGCCATGGCTCAAAATGGCGCAGTTCGATGATTATTTCTCTAAGCATTGGACAGGGTGAAATCTTGCTAACTCCCTTGCAGATGGCGAATCTGGCAGCCATCATAGCCAACCGCGGCTATTACTACACCCCTCACTTGGTCAAACACATTGACGGATTCAGCGATACCATTTGGAGTCGCCGCTTCCAAACCCCTCATTATACGGGGATAGAGCCTCGACACTTCGTACCCGTCATTCAGGGCATGGAAATGGTCACCCAAGTCGGAGGTACCGCTCGCGGGTCAGGAATCGATAGCGTCGTCGTTTGTGCCAAAACCGGTACAGCTCAAAACCCACACGGTAAGGACCACTCCTTGTTTATTGCATTTGCGCCCAAAGACGATCCACAAATAGCCATAGCCGTGATTATAGAAAACGCGGGTTTCGGAGCTACTTACGCCGCTCCCATAGCAAGTTTAATGATGGAGCGCTATTTGCATCCGGAAAGGGATACTCGTAAAC
>JALRLA010000032.1 GCA_023254645.1 Bacteroidia bacterium | reverse complement strand
GTTCCTGCGTACTTCAATGACGCCCAGCGCCAAGCCACCAAAGAGGCCGGCGAAATTGCCGGTTTGAAAGTGGAACGCATCATCAACGAGCCTACCGCAGCTGCTTTGGCTTACGGTTTGGACAAAATCGACCGCGACATCAAAATTGCCGTGTACGATTTGGGTGGTGGAACATTCGACGTATCCATCTTGGAACTGGGTGACGGAGTATTTGAAGTAAAGAGCACCAACGGTGATACCCACCTGGGTGGTGACGACTTCGACCAAGTCATTATTGATTGGTTGGCCGAAGAGTTCAAGAGCGAGCAAAACATCGATTTGCGCAAAGACGCCATGGCCTTGCAGCGCTTGAAAGAAGCCGCTGAAAAAGCCAAAATTGAATTGTCAAGCAGCACCGAAACCGATATCAACTTGCCCTACATCACCGCCATTGACGGTGTGCCCCAGCACTTGGTTCGCAAACTGACCCAAAGCAAATTCGAGCAGTTGGCTGACTCGTTGATCAAAGGCACCTTGGAGCCCTGCAAAATGGCCTTGAAAGATGCTGGCATGAGCGCCAGCGACATCGACGAGGTGATTTTAGTGGGTGGTTCTACCCGCATTCCCGCCATCCAGAAATTGGTGGAGGAATTCTTCGGGAAGAAGCCTTCAAAAGGTGTAAACCCTGACGAAGTAGTGGCCATTGGCGCCGCCATTCAAGGGGGTGTATTGACCGGTGAGGTCAAAGACATTCTCTTGTTGGACGTAACTCCCTTGAGCTTGGGAATCGAGACCATGGGGGGAGTCATGACCAAGATGATCGAATCCAACACCACCATCCCCACCAAGAAGACCGAGACCTTCTCTACGGCCGCCGATAACCAGCCTCAGGTAGAAATTCACATCTGCCAAGGCGAACGCCCCATGGCCGCTGATAACAAGACCATCGGTAAGTTCATTTTGGATGGTATTCCTCCTTCACCCCGCGGTGTTCCCCAAATTGAGGTAACCTTCGACATTGACGCCAACGGTATTTTGAACGTGAGCGCCAAAGACAAGGCCACCGGCAAGGAGCAGAAGATTCGCATTGAAGCCTCCAGCGGATTATCACCCGAAGAAATCGAGCGCATGAAAAAAGACGCCGAAATGAACGCCGAAGCTGACAAGCAGCGCAAAGAAGAAACCGACAAGATCAACGCAGCCGACGGCTTGGTGTTCAGCACCGAAAAGCAGTTGAGCGAATACGGAGAAAAGTTGCCCGAAGACAAGAAGAAAACCATCGAAGAGGCAGCCGCCAAATTGAAGGAAGCCGTCGCCGCTCGCAACTTCGCCGACATCGAAACCCACTCTGCCACCTTGAACGAGGCTTGGCAGGCTGCCAGCCAAGACATGTACAACGCCGCTGGCGCCCAGGGCGCACCTGGTGCAGGTCCCGAAGGTGCTGCCGATGCTGGCGCAGCCGGTGCCGCTGACGAGGTGCAAGATGTAGACTTCGAAGAAGTCAAATAATCCTTCCTTTTGAGTTCTGACAAAGCCTTCCCCTCGGGGAGGGCTTTGTTGTTTTGGGACCCCAGGTAAATGGACTAAATTTGAGCAATGGCTGATTCGAACCGCAGGTCTTCCTTCCCCTTGAGCAAAAACCAAGTTCTTTTGTTGGTTTTAGCTGCAGCGGCCGCCCTGGCTTTTTGGTTTTGGCCCAGCGACGCTATCCAGCAGCCCTCTGAAACCAAACCCGCAACCCAAGAATCAGCCTCAACAACCGAAGACACCGACATGCAATTGGTTGCCCCGCCGGCCCTGCCCGACACCAGCAACCTTTCCTTGTATGCCATTGATTCCCTCAAATTGCACCGCCTGTTTTGGGAGTCGGCCAACCGCCTGAGTCAGGCCTTCCACACCCGAAATGCGCAGGCTTACGCCGATTATGCGCCCCCGGGCATGGTAGACCGATACGGAGGCAAGGCTGCCTATGAGAAAGCTGTTTCGGCTATGTGGGCCCAAAACGAATTGCCCCAAGCCGTCAAACCCCTTTCGCCCTTGCGCGTTGCCGCGGCCTTAGACGACGAAGGGTACGGCCATGGCTGGTACGCCTTGATTCCTGTTCGCCAGCAATTTGGCTCAGAAATGCGCATTCAATGGCTGGGCGCCCAAACCTTAGACGAAGGCAAACACATTTATTTCATCGACATCAGCAACGCCGAAAAGGAACGCATTGCGCAGATCATGCCCGACTTGCATGTCGCCTTAGAAAATGACGAATACGACGATTTGCGCCTGGCGCCACCCAGCACCTGGCCCAAGTATTAACACCCATGCTCGAACAGTTTACCCCCGATAGCGAAACCGTCAAAGAAAGACTCGAAGAGCAAACCACCCTCTTTTTTAGCATTGTCAAATGGGTAGCCCTGGCCACGGCTATTGGCGCTATTGTGGGCCTATCCACCACCTTCTTTTTGGAATTGCTCGACATGGGCGTGGTCTGGAGCCATCAGCCTTATTACTACTTGGCCTTGCCGGTCTGCTTTGTTCTATGCACCTGGCTGGTCAAAACCTTCGCGCCGCAGAGCCAAGGCCACGGCACAGAGAAGGTGATTGAAGCCGTTCACAAACGCAGCGGCCGCATTGATTGGAAAGTCATTCCCGTCAAATTATTGGCCACCGTTTTGACCATCTCTAGCGGTGGTTCAGTCGGAAAAGAAGGACCCAGCGGCCAAATTGGTGCCGGCCTGGCCTCTTTTTTCTCTGATTTGATGAAACTCAGCGATCGCGACCGCAAAAAGCTCGTGATCTGTGGCATCTCTGCCGGTTTTGCCGGCATTTTCGGCACCCCCATTTCAGGTGCCATTTTCGGGCTCGAGGTGCTGTATGTAGGCGCAGTCATGTACGACGTGATGCTGCCCAGCTTCATTTCGGGAATTGTGGCCTACCAAACCTGCTCCTCTTTGGGCATCGAATACTTCCACTCAGGCGGCTTTTTCGTACCCGAATTCAACCGCAATTTCTACCTCCTGCTTTTGCTTGGTGGCGTATTTTTTGGCCTTTGCAGCTTCCTGTTCATCGAATTGAACCGCTTCATCGAAAAGCGCAGAGAGCTGATCAAATGGAATACCTACGCCTTGAATTTCGCCGGCGGATTAGTATTAGCCGCACTCGCCTATTTTTTAGGCACGCGTTACTTGGGATTGGGATTGGGCACCATCGACGGCATATTGATCGGCACTGACTCGGCACGATCGTATGACTTTTTGCTCAAAATGCTGTTCACGATCATGACCTTGAGTTTTGGGGGTAGCGGCGGCGTAGTTACCCCAACCTTCTTCATTGGGGTCACAGCCGGCGCCGTTTTTGGAACCTACTTTGGCCTTCCACCCCAAACCTTTGCCGCCATCGGCATGGTCAGCCTGCTTTCAGGAGCAGCCAACACCCCCATTGCGGCCTCCATCATGGGCATGGAACTCTTTGGCGCTGAAATTGCCCCTTACGCCGCCATTAGCTGCGTGATTGCCTACTTGATGACCGGACACCGCAGCCTATTCCCATCGCAGATTTTGCGCCAGAAAAAAGATCCCTCTTTCCATGCTGATTTGGATGTCGAAATCCAAGAATCGGAAGTGCAGCTCAAGAAGAAGGAGCGCATGTTGGTATACCGCTGGTGGAAGGTCTGGCGCTACCGCGACAAAAGCACAAAATAATTTGGGGCATACGCCCATAAAAAAAGCCCCGAAATCGGGGCTTTTCTATTGATTGTCTTTCAACCTTATTTGGTAGCCGTCAAGCGCATCTTGCGACGCGTAGTCTTGGGCTTGTCTTCTTCGTTCTGAGCTTTGATGCCAGAGATGTGCTCGTCAACCAAAATACGACCGCAGAATTCGCAATCGATGATTTTGTAGTGAGCACGAATGTCGCTGTGACGCTGAGGGGGAATCTTACCGAAGCACCCGCCGCAAGAATTGCGCACGATAGCCGCAACGGCCACACCGTTCTTCATGTTCTCGCGAATGCGGTGGTAGGCACGGTGGTAACGCTCGTCCAATTTCTTGGCGGCTGCGTCACGTTCCTTGCCCAACTTCTCCAACTCTTCCTCGTTTTCTTTTTCAATTTCACCCAATTCAGACTGCTTGAATTCGATGTCCTTGCGCTTGCTGTCCAACGATTCTTCGGTAGCCGTCAACACCTCAGACTTGGCCTCAATTTG
>JALRLA010000020.1 GCA_023254645.1 Bacteroidia bacterium | reverse complement strand
TCGTTGATGATGCGTTCCACTTTCAAACCGGCAATTTCGCCGGCCTCTTTGGTGGCTTGGCGCTGGGCGTCATTGAAGTACGCAGGAACAGTTACGACCGCACGGGTGACTTCCTGGCCCAGGTAATCTTCAGCGGTCTTTTTCATTTTTTGCAAGACCATGGCGCTCAACTCCTGAGGGGTGTACTGGCGATCGCCAATTTGTACCCGGGGGGTGTCGTTGTCGCCCTTTGCAACTTCATAGGGTACACGACCAATTTCGCGGCTTAAGCTGCTGTATTTTTCGCCCATGAAGCGTTTGATGGACTGAATGGTATGCTTGGGGTTGGTGATGGCTTGGCGCTTGGCAGAGTCACCCACTTTGCGCTCGCCATTTCCATTGTCCAGAAATGCTACAATAGAAGGAGTGGTGCGACGACCTTCGCTGTTGGCAATTACCACGGGCTCGTTTCCTTCCAAAACGGCCACACAACTGTTCGTCGTTCCTAAGTCAATTCCAATAATTTTACTCATCGTATTCGGTTTTGCTTTCCATTTGCAAACCCGATGCCACTGGCATTTTTTGAGGATTGGTCTGCCGATTTGGCAGATTTTGGCAGATTTGAACCCTAGGGAATCAAATTTAGCGGCAAAGTTGTCGGATGTTTGGCCATATATGAGATCGAGGCCGCGTGTATGGGTACTTGATCAATGGTCTGGGTACAACGGCTGGCAAACAGGCCCAAGCCGCCATCGATGTTGGAATACTCAGCCTGTTTTTGAACGATGCCAATGCTGGGTTCGTTCACGGAGATGTAATCCAGCAACTGCTGATTGCCCCCATAGAAAACAATGCCTACGCTGGTGAAACGGTGCAGGGTATTGGGGTCGCTGGGTATGGTGTTGGCCAAGAATTGCAAAAAGGACAAGCGGGGAATTTGGTTCAAGGCGCGGTTGCCGGGTTGAACATAGTAATTGCTCAGCATCTTCCATACGGCCGTATGTTCGGTCTTTTGGTTGGTGTCTAAGGCATTGATGCTCTGGTAATGCACCAAAAAGCGCACGTCATAAGCATAGGTGTTGGCCCCAGGGGTGAAGCTGATGGTGACGTATTCGGGGCCCACAGAAAACAGGTTGGTCACGCTGTTGAAGGGGCTTTGAATCTTGGCGTCGCCTACCGTGCGAGTGCTGGAGTAAATCTGGGTGCCGCTCAAGGGGTTGCTCACCCGAATTTCATACGATTCGTTGGAGTAAATGCGCTCTCGGGTGGTCCAGATTCGGGTATAATCGTTGGCGAATATTCCAGAGTCTTTTTCCAAAACCCATTCGGGCTGGCATTCGATCGATTCGCCAGTGGCCGAGCGAATCAAGAAAACTTGGATCGAGTCGGCAAACAAGGAATCGGCAATCTTAGCGGTTTGGTAGACCGAGCCATCGCCACCCAAGAAGGCCTTGTTGACTTTGATGCGCTGAACCGAATCGAAGGGATCCAACAAGCCGTAGACCACCAAGGTTTCTTTCCAAGGGGCATTGATGTCAACCGTATTCTCGCAAGAGGAGGCAAATAAGCCCAGTATGGCGATGATGGAAAAAGCCCTAATTTTGCTCACAGATGCGCAAAGATGAGCGTTTTTGGGGGCATTCGGAGGCCTGCCTTGCCGAAGCCACGAAAAAATGACGGTGCATTTTGTTTAAAAACCCCAATCATGAGTGTACATAACAACATTCGCAAGGTGACCACTCACCAGCTTCACGAGATGAAGACCCGTGGAGAGCGCATCTCTATGCTGACGGCCTACGATTATTCGATGGCCCAAATTGTCGATGCCGCAGGCATTGACGTGATCTTGGTGGGCGATAGTGCCTCGAATGTGATGGCAGGACACGAGACCACCTTGCCCATTACCCTAGACCAAATGATTTACCATGCGAGTTCTGTGGTGCGCGGCGTTGATCGGGCTTTGGTCGTGGTTGATTTGCCTTTTGGTTCCTATCAGGGAAACAGCAAAGAGGCTTTGACCAGCACCATTCGCATCATGAAAGAATCTGGGGCGCATGCCATCAAGATGGAAGGGGGCGAAGAAATCATCGAGAGCATCAAACGCATTTTGACCGCTGGTGTACCCGTCATGGGGCATTTGGGCTTGACCCCTCAGAGCATTTATAAATTTGGAACCTATAATGTTCGAGCCAAAGAAGAAGCCGAAGCTGCCAAGCTGCTCAGCGATGCCAAATTGTTGGAAGAGGCTGGTTGCTTCGCTTTGGTGCTGGAAAAGATACCAGCAGCCTTGGCCGAACAAGTAACCCAAAGCCTGAACATTCCCGTCATAGGCATCGGTGCTGGCGGCGGAGTCGATGGCCAAGTTTTGGTGGCTCACGATTTGTTTGGAATTACTCAGCAATTTTCACCGCGATTCCTTCGCCGTTACCTAAATTTGTACGACGATATGAAGGGAGCGGTGCAGCAATACATCGCCGACGTCAAATCGCGCGATTTCCCCAATCAAAACGAACAGTATTGATCAAAAGGGGCTGTTAGCTCAGTTGGTTTAGAGCACTATCTTGACAAGGTAGGGGTCGATGGTTCGAATCCATTACAGCCCACAACAAAAAAAGTCCCGACTGGTCGGGACTTTTTTGTTTTCAATGAATTTGTTGCGGTAGATGCAATCTGAAATTGCCGCCGCTGAATTAACCCTGGTTGGCCTTGGCGTGGTCAGCCAAGAATTGGGCCAATCCGTTGTCGGTCAAGGGGTGCTTCAAAAGGCCTGTGATGGCGCTCAAGGGGCAGGTAACCACGTCGGCACCGGCTTTGGCGGCTTGAACGATGTGAAGAGGTGTGCGAACCGAAGCGGCCAAAATTTGGGTTTGGAACCCTTGAATGGTGTAGATATCAGAAATGTCTTCGATCAATTGCATGCCGT
>JALRLA010000362.1 GCA_023254645.1 Bacteroidia bacterium | reverse complement strand
CACTCCTGATGCCATTGTGTTTCCCTACCTCCTTCAGTTGGTTAAACCTGAAGTCTGGCTTGAATTTAAACGAAAGCTACAGGCCTTGGGGCATTCTAAGCATCCGAATTTGTATGTGCTGGATTTTGTTCATCTGCCCCTACAGCGAGTTTGGCAGCGAATGTATACGGCTCTGTTGCTGTGGTTCTACGATTGGGCGAGTGGCCAAAAGGTGCATCAATTGAACGACTGGTTTGCCTTGCTTGAGGGGTATGGCTATCAGACGCGGGTTCGCCGAACCTGGCTTCAGGGACTGGTGGAGTTTCGCTTGTTGCAAGCTTCCCAGCGTCTATAATATCAAGCACTCCCTTCATGGGCAGAATTTGCCCTCGAGGTATCTTCGTTTTTGCCTTACTTTGTTTTACCTAGCTATGTCTAAGAATTTAAGTGAACTATCGTTTCGCAAAGGGCTACAAGACAATTTGTTTGAGTCTTTGGGTACGGCCGCTCGAGAGACTGGAACCCCCAATTCTTCTGAGCTCGATCGATTGGCCAAGGCCTTTTTGATCGGCAAATCTTCTGTGTACGGAACGGCGAGTTTTTACGACTTTCTGAAAGAAGACAACAAGGGCAAAAAAGCTTATGTCTGCAATGGGACCGCTTGCGTTTGTGCTGGGAAACAGGGGGAGGTGCATCAAAAACTGGAACAGCATTTTTCTGCCGATCAAATCGGGCACATGACCTGCTTGGGTCGCTGCCACGAGAACGCCGCGTTCCACATAGCTGGTGAGAACTACTCGGGTCAAGACATCGATCGATTGGACGAATGGGTAAAAGGAGCGGCCTTGAAAGCCGACCAATACCATGTCGGGCATCACGGGCCTCAATTGCTCAGCCAGCCGTTTGGCGGGTTGGAAGAATTCAAAGCCCTGTTTCAATCAGCCTTGAATCAAGGCCGCGATTGGGCACTGAATGAAATCAAAGCCTCTCAAATTCGAGGTCGAGGAGGAGCGGGTTTCCCCATGGGATTCAAGTTGGAGTCTTGTGCTCAAGTCGAAAGCGATGTCAAATTCATCGTGTGCAACGC
>JALRLA010000338.1 GCA_023254645.1 Bacteroidia bacterium | reverse complement strand
GAGCTGCTTGAAAAGGAAATCATCTTCAAAGCCGACATCGAGCGTCTTATTGGACAACGCCCTTATGATCCTGTAGTCATTGAGGAGCCTGAAACCCCTGCCGTAGAAGCTAGTGTTGAAACCACCGAAGAAGAGCCAGCCGAAACCACGCTAGCCGCCGAATCAGTGGAAGAGACTCCCTCAGAATCGACTGATTCTACGATCAGCGAAGACGAGGACCTCAGCCCAACTGCTGAAGCTTAATCAAGTTCGCGTACAATCCGGACTGGGCCAGCAATTCGTTGTGAGTGCCCTGCTCCACGATTCTTCCTTGGTCCATGACCACGATTAGATCGGCATGTTGAACCGTGCTCAAGCGGTGAGCTATGACAATCGAGGTTCTGTTTTTCATCAGTTCGCCGAGGGCCAGTTGAACCACTTTTTCACTTTGGGAATCCAAAGCGCTGGTGGCCTCATCCAAGATCAAAATCTCAGGGTTGCGCAACAAGGCTCTGGCGATTGCCAAGCGCTGTCTTTGCCCACCCGATAGGCGGGAACCGCGTTCCCCAATGTTTGCATCCAATCCGTCAGGCATCTCAGACACAAATTCCCAAGCGTGAGCCGCCTTCAAGGCATCAATCAGCTGAGTTTCGGGTGTTTCGGGCATACCCAAAGCGACGTTGTTGCGAACCGAATCGTTGAACAAGATGCTTTCTTGAGACACCATAGCCATCAACAAGCGCAGGTCATTCTCGTGCCACTGATCGGTCGAATGGCCATCAATCTTTATGCTGCCCGAACTAGGCTTGTAGAATCCCGCTACCAAATCGGTCAAGGTGGTTTTGCCTGCACCCGAGGGTCCCACCAAGGCCACGGTCTGACCCTTGGAAATGCTGAGATTGATGTCGCTCAACACCGGTTGAGAACCGTATGAAAACTGCAAATTTTCCAATGAAAGGAAAGAACCAAACTCGGGCTTAATGCCCGTGGCCGATGGGCCTGGCTGAGGCTCTGTATGCACCAATTCCTGAATGCGCTCCAATGAAGCCATGCCCTTTTGTGCAGCATACAAAGCGTTGCTAAACCCTTTAAAAGGAGGAATGAGTTGGGCAAAGATGGCAAAGTAAGTCAAGAACAATTCAGGGCTCAATTCACCCTGAAAAACCATGCTTCCCCCTAACCACAGCAACAAGGCCGAAACCGAAATTCCAATGGTCTCGGATAACGGAGAAGACAGATCATAGCGACGCTGAACACCGATGTTGTTTCGGGTATAGGCTTCATCCTGCTCTTGGTAGCGCTTCAAGAAGAAAGACGATGCGCTAAAGGCCTTGATGATGCGAATTCCCCCAAGTGTCTCTTCAAACGAGCTCATGACCGTTCCCATGAGCTGCTGATTCTTCACCGATTTGCGACGCAAGGATCGACCCACAATACCCACAATGGCGGCCGTTAGGGGCAAAAACAACAGAATGTATCCAGTCAGTTTGGCCGATAACACCAACAAGGCTCCCAGGAACATAAGAATGTTCAAGGGCATGAAATACAGAGCCTCGAGCGATACCATTAAGGCGAACTCTATTTCCTTCATGTCGTTGCTCATACGCGACAACAAATCACCTTTTCGCTCATTGGTGTAGAACCCTAATGGCAAGTGCAAACACTGCTCGTACACACCGACACGCATGCCTTGTACGCTGCGGTTTCGAATCAGTACCATGAAGTTCATGGCCAAAAACCGACAGGCATTTTTCAAGAGGGTGACCACGATCAATGAGCCGGCCAAATAGGCCAACGCTTGATAGGGTTCTCCTGCCGCAATGCCTGAAAACCAATCCAAAAAAGAGCGGTATTGAGCCTGAAACCAAGCCCCAGCGGTAATGCTTGTCTGCGGAGCTTCGGGCTCACCAGAACTGAACAAATAACGCAGCACCGGCATGATCAACAGCAAGCTGAACAAGTGAAAGACGATGTACAGCAAGTTGAACAGAAAGTTGTAGAAAATCAGTCCCTTGTGGTTTGCCGCATAGCGGAGAAATTGAAAAACGGCCTTCACGTCAGGCGAAAATACGCAAATTTGCAACCATGAAGCGGTTTACCTTGTTCTTTGCCGTGGCCACGGCCCTAACTATTCTCGCTAGCGCTTGTCGCTTTCACTCCAGCGATCCCTACTACTTGTCTCCCTACCACAAGCAGATTGTCGATCACCGAAAAAGCCAAGACAGCTTTTATCGATATCACGAGGCCAGCCCCTTTGTGGTCACCCAAACCCTGTTCAAAGGCCTGGATTATTTTGAACCTGATTCCACCTTTTGTGTGCCCTTTGAATTGATCGTGGGCAACACCAATCGCATCGACACCATCACCGACAGCAAAGGCAATCAACGCCCTATGGTGGTAGCGGGTGATATGAGTTTCAACCTAAAGGGAAAACTGCATCGATTGACCGCCTATGCCATCGAAGGCAGCCATGAATTGTTCGTGATGTTTTTAGACCAAACCAATGGTAAGAGCACCTACAAAGGAGGCCGCTATGTAGAAGTTGATAGCCAAAAAGGCATCATCGACTTCAATTATGCCTACTACCCTTATTGCTTCTACACCGAAGGATACGCCTGCCCCATTGTCCCTAAAAAAGAAAGCCTCGACCTGGCGGTCGAGGCTGGAGAAAAGGGGCTGCACTACAGCGCCGATTAACGGCGTACCTGCAACAATTCGCTGGCGACCAAACCTGAGCTGGTCATCATGCGCACGATGTATACACCGTTCAAGGAACGGGTGTCAATCTGAACATCCTGGCTATTACGGGCGTCAATGCCTTGCACCAAACGGCCTTGCATGTCCAACACCTCAACCGAAGCAATGGGAGATGAAGAGCGCAAATTCGCTACATCCTGTGCTGGGTTAGGGAACAACTGAGCGCCCAAGGCAGACAAGCTCAATACAGCATTCACCTCGTTATCGGTAATTGTCAAAGTCAACAAGGAATCAGCACCGATGCTCGCAGGACCTTGAATGTTGCGAATGGCAAAGACCACTTGCTTGTCGCCATCGTACACATCGTCATCGCTGATGTTGCAACGAATGGTGTAAACGCTATTGTTCTTGGCCACATTGATGGTGCGTGTAGCAAAGTTGTAATCGGTGGGTGACACAGCCGTGGCAGAAGCGACAGCCACATCGAAGGTGAAGTTCTCATCAGCGGGAATGATGCTGAAGTCCATGCGGAACGAATCAGCCAACTCTGTGATGGTGGCGGTTACGCCGTTGGCAAAGTTGACCGTTGGCAAAGGAGCAGCAACAATATCGCTCCATCCGCGAGGAGTAAGAACGTAATTGCTCTTGTAAGGATTGGTGCCATCAAACTGCATACCGATACCGGTAATGTTCAAATAACCCGAAGGAGCGGCCGTACCGTCCAAATCGGTTTCAGCATCAATGTTCAAGGTGTCGATGCGACCCGTGGTTCCCATGATGCGCACATAAGCGTATTTGTTAGCCGCCAAAGCTGTGGTTGGCCATTCAGAAGGATCGACCAATTTCACACGACGGAACCAAACCAATTGGCTTTCGGTTGATTCATCTACCTGAGTAACCTGAGTGGAATTCATGAGGTTGCGGTTGTTAGCGATCAAAATCACGGTGTCCAAATTGTCCATCTGAACCATGCCCATGAATTGACCTACCTTACCTTGAATCAGCACCGAGTCACCAACTTGAGGAGAATATCCGAAGAAGCTGGGGCTATAAACACCCATGCCACCTGTAGCATCAGCGATAGTGAAACTCATGGATCCACTGCGCATATTGGCGCTGTGTACTGTACCGCGAACGCGGCATTGAGTCCCCAAAGAATCAGCCGTCATGGCTGAACCGCTTTGCTTGTTGATTTCTCCAATCGTGTACATAGGAACATCATCGTTGATCATATTCACGTAGAACGTGTCCGGAGTCATGATCACGACATTGCTCAACTTACCCAGGCCAAACTTGATGATTTCGGTGGGCTCGTATTCTGTGTCGTCCTTAATGGGGACGGTAATTTCAATTGTATCAGGAGTACTGCTGCTGATGTTGAGAATTTTGGAAGTGGGGTTGAATGTAAAATCTGAACCCTCTTTAGCCGTGCTCAAGGTAGACAACAAACGCAGAGTGAAATCTCCACCTGCATCGGTTTTGCTGATGACCCGAATCTTCACTTTGAAGCTGGCATCCGATTCCTTTACCGTGATATTGTTGTCAACAAACTGCACATAGGAAGGACCGTCGTTGTCCAACATCACCAAAGTAGACAGGCTGTCTTTTGACAGTTTGCAATTGCCCTGCAATTGACGCAAAGCCAAAATGATGGTATCATTGGGATCGGCTTTGATATCATCGGTGATTTTGGCGAAAATCATGATGGAGTCAGCACCGTTCTCAGAGCCCAAATCAAAAATGGAGTCGCGCTCGCTGGCTCCCAATTTGAATTCAGCCGGAATCAAGGTAGAATCGCCTTGGTACTTGACGATCAACTGCAATTTGGATGCTTTGGAAACAGGTTTGTCAAACTTCACCCAGGCACCAATGGTACCCGCGTTTTCTTTGGCAATGCTCAAAGGCTGAACCGAAATGCTGGCGGTATCGTTATCGGCAATAGTCACGGTATGAGCAACCTCAGTGCCAATGGTGCAATTCTGCGCTTGATCCAAACGGAAAACGATGGTCTCGGCTCCCTCTTGGATGTTGTCATCGTCTATGCTGATGTCAAGCGTATCCAACACAGCGGCTCCGGCCTTGAAGACCAAAGTTTGAGGCAAGCTAATGCTAAAGTCTTTGCCACTGGTGGCGGTTCCGCCTACCAAACTGATGCGAACCGACTGGTTGGTGTCGTTGGAGTATTTGCGAGAAACAAAGATCTGATGGCTGGTTTTGCCTTCAGCCGTATTGCTGGTACGAGCCCAAAATTCAATTTTCGTTGGCACCAAGGCTGCTGCGTCATTGCTCAATTTTACAGCCGTTGAGCCGTTGCTCGCATTTACCGTATTCACCTTATCAGGGCCCCAGATGCCGTCAGCATCGGTATTGGTATGAATCACTTTGTTGTCTTTGTAAGCATGGTTGGAAACCGCTTTGATTCCATTGCCCAAATTGTTGGGGAAAATGGTTCCCCAGTTGCCTTTCACTCCTGAAACGTTACTGGAATAGAAAGAAGCCTGACTGGTGAAATTGCTTGTACCCATTGATTCCACCATGGTCATGGCCAAGGGGCGCATGCCGCTCATTGGGCCATTGGGATCATCCCACAAGGCCACTACCGATTTGGCTGAAGCCTGGCTTTCACCCCAAATGGCTGAACAATCGCCGCTACCCGATCCAAAAGCCAAAACAGAGATCGAGTCTCCGCAATAAGCGCGAAGAGTATCTTGTTTGTTCAAGCTTACCGCCACAATGTGCGGATAGATGTAGTTGCCAGCATTGAAACGAGAATTGCCGGTTTGAGCAATGCCAAACCAACCCTCGTAATCACCAAACATATCGGTGGTGAAGGTATCGCTTTGGTTGCTGCTGTTGATGCCCGCTGAGGTCAAATACTTGATGCTTCCATTCGAGTTGAAATAAAAGGCATTGCCCGCACCCGTGATCAAATTGGTACTGCCAAAATCAGAAGCGGTGATGGCGCGCGTCACGTATTGGTATTGGGTGTTGGGCTGCAATCCAAAAACACGCATGCGAAATACCACGGGAATGCGATTGCTAGTACCGCTGACCATGTATTGAGGTACGGAAATAGCGGCTACACCAAAGGGGTTAATCTGTGCGGTCAATTGACCAGCCAATAAGGCCAATAGAGCTAGGGCGATTTTTTTCATAATGCAGAAGATTCAAAAATAGGGTTTTTTACTTGGCTTACAGGGTGTAGGCCAAGCTCAACAATGCCAATGGGGCATCGGTCTCAGACTGAAGCAAGGACAAGCATCTTTCTGCCGTAGCCCCAGTAGTGACTACATCGTCAACCAATATAAGAGGGCCCAGGGGTAGGTTCTTTCGATGAACGGAATAGACCGAGTCCAAGTTGGCCCAGCGATCCAAGCGACTCAATCGAGTTTGTGACCGAGTTAAAAACCTTCTAGTCAATGCATTATGACATACTTTCAAGCCGTACATGCAAGACAATGCATCGGCCATTTCGCTGGCAGCGTGATAACCGCGGTTTCGCGATTGCCAGCGATTCGGTGGAACAGGAATCAAGGTGGCCGATTCCCAAATCCCAAAAGGCTTCCATTCACGGGCCCACTGCCAAAGCAAGTACTGGAGCAATTTCAGATGCGTGTCATATTTTATTTTGTGAAGAAGCTCTGCCCCTACGGAGCCCCGCTTGTACTCCAAAAAATAAGCCGCTGAATGCAAGGCCGTTCTCCCTTCCAATCGCCGAAACAAGGCATTGGTCTGGCCAAAGGCTTGCAAAGCATAGGGCAATTTGGCCTCACAAGGCAGACACAAGGGGGCATCACCCCATTCTAATGGCTTCTGGCAAGCCGAACAAAGCTCTGGATACAACCAACTTTGCAAATCCCTCCAAACATTGCAACGAATCATTTGCTTCTTTCAACAAAGAATCAGGGGTTCATCCCCCAAAATGCGGAACTTTGAAACATGTCACGCCGCGAACAAATGGAAAGAGACATCCCAAAGGGAAAATTGAACATGGATAGCTTTCGCCGTTCCACGCGATTGTTTCGCTACATGTCACCGGCCAATCGCTGGTTGTTCGCCTTGGGCACTCTGTTCTTGGCCATTTCAGCGGGCTCTTCGGTGCTGTTTCCGAAATTCTTAGGAGACATGCTGGACGGCATTTTCGTTTACGACAAAAACGGCATTCAAACCGCACCCGATTTGGAAACCCTGTACACGGTTGCCCGGTGGTTCGTTCTGCTATTTGCCGTTCAAGCCGTGTTCAGCTTTGGACGAATGGTCATCTATGTCAAAGTCACCGAAGGCATGACTTTTGGCCTGAGAAAAGACCTATTTAACAGTGTCATTGGCCAAGACATGGCCTTTCACCACAGCCACAACCGGGGAGATTTGCTGAGTCGATTCAGCGCCGACATCGCTCAAATTCAAGATACCTTCACCACCAATTTGGCCATGTTCATTCGCCAAATTTTGATCATGGTCGCGGGTTTGATCATGATCTTCAAAACCAGTACCGATTTGGCTTTGCTCATGCTCGGCAGCTTCCCCATCATTGTAATTGTTGCCTTGTTTTTCGGTCGATTCATTCGCAAAATTTCGCGTCAGGTACAAGACTTTACAGCTTCGAACAACGTGATTGCCGAAGAGGCCTTGAGCGGCATTGTCAATGTGAAAGCCTTCAGCAACGAAAGCTTTGAATCCGATCGATACACGGCCAACAGCGCCCAACTGATGAAAGAAAGCATTTGGCGCGGCTA
>JALRLA010000296.1 GCA_023254645.1 Bacteroidia bacterium | reverse complement strand
CCCCATCAAAGGAATTGGCGTTGTCCACGCGCATACCGATGCGAAACGGGAAGGTAGTGGCGGTGTTTACGCTCGTTGGAATAGAGCCGGACGTGTCGAGTTTTCCGTCAACATAGAGACGAAAAGGAGCCGAAGAATTGCTGGGGTTGTAACTCACCCCAACATGGTGCCAGTTGCCGTCGTTGACAACAGTTTGTCCCATCAATCCGGATCCTCCAACTTCGATTCGAAGCCGGTTCCCGTACAATACATTCAAGGTGAATCGACCACCGGTTGTGCTTGCTCCGTAGTCGCAAATGACTTTTTGCTTGCCCCCGTTGCTGGGGTCGCAGTTGGCCGTGGTGCGTATCCAAGCCTCAATGGTCCGGGCGCCGTTGCCGCTTACTCCGGCATATTTGGTTTCAACGTAATCGTCGGTTCCATCAAAATTGAGGGAAATTTTTTGTGCTGATAGGGCCGTCACTCCACTGAGGGCCAACATCAACAATCCTTTTCTCCAGTCCATGATTATGCAAGTTACAGGGACGGAGCCACATTTTTATATGAAGGCCCAAGCACTAATTGAAATGCTGAAAATCAAAGCATTGGTAAAGGTCTTCACCGCAGTTTTCAGTGCTGATCATGAGGCTTTGATCCAGTAGGTCTTTCGAGAAACTCGGTACGGCTTGAGATGGTAATGCATCATGAGGAGATTGGTACAAATGAACCTCATCCACCAATTGATCTCGGAGCAATGAGCTTGCCAGCTCGGGGCCAGATTCCACCAAAATGGCGGCCATGTCAAAGCTGGTCCAAAGAGCCTGTGCCAATTCAGTTAGTGGAACTAGGCCATTGACAAATGCCAAGGGTAAGACTTCAACCGCGGGAGGTAATTCGGGAACAGAAGTAATACGGTCCGTCACCAAAACGATTCGGCTATGGGAGCGGGGGTAAAAGAGGCGCAAGTATGGGTGCTTCAACAGTGACCCTTCTCGGTCAATGACCACCACGCTCAGTTCGCGGGTTTCGTTTTCAAGACGAACATTCAACACAGGATTGTCGATCAAAACCGTTTTGGCGCTGGTGAGTATGGCATCAACTCTATGGCGCAAGTGCTGATGAGCATGTTGACGGGATTCAAAACAGCTGATGGGGGTTCCTGTACCCCGTTTAGCGGTCACAAAGCCATTGCTGGATTCAGCCATTTTCAGTTGGATATAGGGCCTTTTGTGAAGCTGGTTCACCCAAAAAATCTTGTTGAGTTCTATCGCCTCCTTTAATGGCGTGTAATGAACGGCTACACCATTTTTCTGCAACAATTCTAGGCCATTTACCTTGGGGTTAGGGTCTTTAGAGGCTACCCAAACCTCTGGAATTTTGTGCTTGAGAATCAAGTCGCAACAAGCCGGAGTTCGACCCACGTGCGAGCAGGGTTCCAAGGAAACAAAGAGCCGACATCGTTCAAGTTGGGCCCCGTTTTGCATGGCCTCCTGAATGGCAAATACCTCGGCATGAGACTGTCCCACTTCCGGGTGAAACCCGCTGCCTACCACTTGGTTAAGGTCATTCAATAGGAGGGCCCCTACCCGTGGATTGGGCCTAACCCGATTGGGATCGGCCTGCTTAGCCAAAGCAATGGTTTCCAATAACCAAGGGTTTACGAGATAATCCTCCATAAATTTGCACCCGAAATTACCGAATTATTCATGTTTACAGGCATTGTGGGTTCGGGCCATATCGCCCGCGTAGAACGATCAGACGATCGAATCAAGTTGGGTCTTCTCGCTGAAGATCATTACCCAGAGTGTCAATTGGGTGATAGTGTAGCTGTCGATGGGATGTGTCTGACGGTCGAGGAAAAGCGAGACGGAGAGTTGATCTTCTTTGTGTCGTCTGAGACCATAGACAAGACCATTGTGCGCCATTACCAGACCGGTTGTTTGGTGAATGTAGAGTTGCCCTTGAGGCCTCAAGATCGAATTGGAGGCCACCATGTTTTGGGCCATGTAGATTGCACAACTACTGTTCATTCTATTGATCAATCTTCCGGCGCATGGTTCGTGCAAATCCAAATTCCTGAACCATTCCAACGCTACCTTGTTTACAAAGGGTCTGTTGCCGTCAATGGGGTGAGTTTAACGGTCAATGCCATTCATGGCGACTTGATGGAGCTTTGCATCATACCGGTGACGGTTCAAAAAACGAACTTTCAGTCCCTGCAGGCAGGAGATGAAGTAAATATGGAATTTGACATTTTGGCCAAATACACAGAAA
>JALRLA010000289.1 GCA_023254645.1 Bacteroidia bacterium | reverse complement strand
ACGGCGTCGAAACAGAGATGGGGGGCGAAGCAGGTGCTGCACAATCATTCTTGGATCTGCAGAAATACAATCAGGCTTACCACGCCAATTTGGATTTGAGCCCCAACGACCCGGTTGGGAATTTGGAGAGTTTCAAACGTTATGCAGCTACTTCCTTTTTTACGGGTTACTTGGTAGAATATGCCTTGAGCATGGACAATTTGTTTGTCATGTTGCTCATATTCCAGAGCTTCAAAGTGCGCGCTCACGAACAAAAGGAAATTCTGGTATGGGGCGTTATCGGGGCAGTGCTGTTACGGGGCTTGTTCGTGTTCCTCGGGGCGGCCTTGGTTCAGCGGTTCCATTTTGTGCTCTACGGCTTTGGATTGCTGCTGCTGTACAGCGGGTTTAAGTTGTTTTTCGAAAAAGAGGACTCCGATTCTGATCCCAGTCAAAATCGCATCATGAAAACGCTTCGAAAGGTTCTGCCGATCTCAGAAAATACTCCGGAGGGAGTTCTGTTTCGATTCAAAGATGGGGGCAAGACTTGGTTCACACCATTGTTCCTGGTATTGGTGTTGATTGAATTGACCGATGTCATTTTTGCCGTCGATTCTGTTCCTGCCATATTTGGCATTACCACCGATCCGTACTTGGTCTTCTTCTCCAATATTTTAGCTGTGATGGGTCTGAGGTCGTTGTTTTTCCTGTTGGGGCATAGTTTGGATAAATTCTATGGTCTGCAATATGGTTTGTCCCTGATACTCGTATTCATTGGGGCCAAAATGTTGCTCGAGCCTTACTTCCATAGCATCGGGTTTACCTACCTCCACAACTTGATGGTGATCGTGGGCATTTTGCTCACCAGCATCTTGTGGTCTTTGACCTTCCCCAAGGCCAAGGCCTAAAACCAATGCGTCAAAAAAAATCTTACGAACTTTCCCACACTTCAAGGTGCTATGGGTCTTTTTTATGAACTTTGAACCCTTGAAGTGACTACTCCATTAACACCCGCTTTTCTGGTTCTACAAGACGGTACCGTTTTCAAAGGAAATGCCATTGGCAAAATTGGTACGACAACCGGAGAAATTTGTTTCAACACCGGCATGACCGGTTATCAAGAGATTTTTACAGACCCTTCCTACTACGGCCAAATTCTGGTCATGACGAGCGATCACATCGGCAATTACGGCATCAAGGATGATGAAGTAGAAAGCGACCGAATCATGATTGCTGGGTTGGTTTGCAAGAAGTATTCTCACAATTACAGCCGAGCCATGGGTGACCGTAGCTTGGATGATTATTTCACCGAAAATCAGGTGGTGGGTATTTCGGATATTGATACCCGTCAACTGGTTCGTCATATTCGCGAAACGGGAGCCAAGAATGCGATCATCAGCAGTGAGACCGATGACATTGAAGACTTGCTGAGCCAGTTAGGTGCTGTGCCCGATATGTCAGGTCTTGAGTTGGCTTCTGTGGTCAGTACAGATGCCTACTTTGAATCAGGTCCGGCCGATGCTCAACATAGAGTAGCCTTGTTGGATTTTGGAACCAAAAAGAACATCATGCGTTGTTTGGAAGAACGCGGTTGTCATTTGGGTGTATTCCCGGCCAAAACTCAGGCCTCTGAAATTTTGGCTTGGAATCCCGACGGCATCATGATATCGAACGGCCCTGGCGATCCTGCATCCATGCATTACGCCATTGATTGCATCACGGAGTTGCTAAAATCCGGTATTCCCACCTTTGGAATTTGCTTGGGTCATCAGTTGCTGAGCTTGGCGTCAGGCCTGAAAACCTACAAGATGCACCATGGTCACCGCGGATGCAACCATCCGGTCAAGAACTTGGTGAGTGGCCGAAGCGAAATCACGAGCCAAAATCATGGATTTGCAGTGCAGTACGATGAAGCCATGGCTGAAACGGTGCAACTCACACACATCAACTTGAACGACAACACCGTAGAGGGTATTGCCCGCAAAGACATCCCCGCTTTTTCGGTGCAACACCACCCAGAAGCCTCACCAGGACCGCATGATTCTTGGTACTTGTTTGATCAATTTGTTGAATCTATAACTGAACATAAAAAATGAGCGAAATAACCCATATTCAAGCCCGCCAAATTTTGGATTCTCGCGGCAATCCAACTGTAGAAGCTGAAGTTTACACCGAAGACGGTGGATTTGGTCGTGCAGCCGTGCCATCTGGGGCCAGTACCGGTATTCACGAAGCCGTTGAACTGCGCGATGGAGACCAATCTGTTTACTTGGGCAAAGGTGTACAAAATGCTGTTGACCATGTCAATAATCAGATTTCAGAGGCCTTGGAAGGAATGGAAGTATTCGCCCAAAACGAATTGGACCAGTCCATGTTGGATTTGGACGGCTCTGAAAACAAAGGCCGTTTGGGTGCCAATGCCATTTTGGCTGTGAGCATGGCTTGCGCCAAAGCTGCTGCTGATGAATTGGGAATGCCCTTGTATCGCTATATCGGTGGTGTGAATGCCAATACGCTGCCAGTGCCCATGATGAACATCCTCAATGGGGGTGCACATGCTGACAACAAAATTGACTTCCAAGAATTTATGGTCATGCCGGTTAAGGCTGAGACCTTTAGTCACGGTTTGCGAATGGGCGTGGAAATCTTCCATCACTTGAAAGGAGTATTGAAATCATCGGGCTATAGCACCAACGTGGGTGACGAAGGTGGATTTGCTCCCAACATTCAAAGCAACGAAGAGGCCATCGAAGTCGTTTTGAAAGCCATCGAAAAGGCGGGTTACAAGCCCGGTCACGATGTATTCATAGCGATGGATGCGGCTAGCAGTGAAATGTACAATCCCGAAACAGGGCTTTACACCTTCCACAAATCAGACAACAAGTCTATGACGGGTGAGGAGTTGGTCAATTACTGGGCCGAGTGGTGCAACAAGTACCCGATTGTGAGCATTGAAGATGGATGTGCTGAAGATGATTGGGCCGCTTGGAGTCAGTTGACCCAAAAGTTGGGATCCAAGATCCAGTTGGTCGGTGACGATTTGTTCGTGACCAACGTGAACCGCTTGCAACGCGGTATTAACGAGGGTATTGCCAACTCGATTCTGATCAAAGTGAACCAGATTGGTACCATATCCGAAACCTTGAATGCCATTCAATTGGCTACTCGCAATCGCTACACGAACGTGATGAGCCACCGAAGCGGGGAAACCGAAGACGCGACCATTGCCGATTTGGCGGTAGCTATGAATTCGGGTCAAATCAAAACGGGCTCAGCGTCTCGCAGCGATCGCATGGCGAAATACAACCAATTGCTTCGCATCGAAGAAGAGTTGGGTGAGAATGCCATCTATGGGGGCCACATGTTCCCGTACGCTTAAGACCATACTTGCGAATAATTCAGAAGGGCCCCGCTGTGGGCCCTTTTTGTTTTCCCTATTTTTGCACCTGCTTTATGACTTGGGAATTCATCCATACGCATATCCAAACATTGCTGCTGCTGTGTTTGTGGGCCTATTTGCTGGGTTCCTTGCCGTTCGCCATTTGGTGGGGCAAAACGTTTCACGGGGTAGATGTTCGCCAGCATGGCAGTGGCAATGCCGGTGCTACCAATGTGTTTCGGACCCTGGGAAATAGACCGGGGAGCATCGTCTTGGCATTGGACGTAACCAAGGGGTATTTAGCTGCTGCTTCAGCCCGATTGCATTTGTCGAAATATGAGGATGGATGGGACTATGTCTCGAGCGCCTGGATTCATTTAACCTTACTATTAGGAGCCATGGCCATCTTGGGTCACTTGTTTCCCGTATTTGCGCGTTTCAAAGGTGGCAAAGGTGTAGCAACGGTATTTGGATTGTTGATTGCGCTGGATGTCGCTGTGGCGGCTTCGGCCTTGGGCGTCTTCTTGCTGGCCGCATTCATTTGGCGATATGTTTCTTTGGGATCTATGCTGGCCGCGGCAAGTTTGCCGTTTTTGTTTCGATTATATTTGAGTTACGATTTCGGCGTTTTGGACGGATTTGCTTGGGGTATTGCCTTTGTGGTCATCTTTATGCACCGTAAAAACATGCAAAGGCTCAAAGAAGGAACCGAAAGCAAGATGAAGTTTTTGCCCAAGCACAGAATCGAAGAATCATGAATCACTCCACAGAAATATCTCCTGAGTTGGACCAACTGCTAGACACCGCATTGGGTTGGTCTCTAGTTTTGTACAACGATAACGTCAATACGTTTGAATGGGTCATTGAATGCTTGGTGAAATACTGCAATCATTCTGCGATGCAAGCAGAACAATGCGCCTGGTTTGTGCACTTGAAAGGAAAATACGCGGTCAAGAACGGGGCCTTTGACTCCCTAAAGCCCATTTGCGAGGCTTTGCAAGATTGTGGCTTGTCAGCCGTATTAGAATCTGAAACGAATGAATAAGGTATACAACAACGCAGAGAAGGCCATTCAAGGAATTGAATCGGGCATGACTTTGATGCTCGGTGGATTTGGTCTGTGTGGGATTCCTGAGAATTCCATTCGTGCGTTGGTGGCCTCTGGGGTTAACCAACTCACTTGTATTTCAAACAATGCTGGAGTCGATGACTTTGGAATTGGGTTGATGCTTCAGCAACGACAAGTGCGCAAAATGGTCAGTTCCTACGTAGGGGAAAATGCCGAGTTTGAACGTCAGCTATTGAGCGGTGAACTGGAAGTGGAATTGATTCCTCAAGGAACGTTGGCCGAACGATGCCGCGCTGCAGGTGCAGGTATTCCTGCATTCTATACTCCTGCCGGAGTAGGCACGGAGGTGTCAGAAGGGAAAGAGACCCGAGTATTTGGGGATAAAACCTATTTAATGGAATACGCCTTTGATGCCGATTTTGCTATTGTCAAAGCTTGGAAAGGCGACAAACATGGCAACTTGGTATTTAAAGATACGGCCCGGAATTTCAATCCGATGATGGCCATGGCCGGTAGGATAACCATCGCAGAGGTGGAAGAACTGTTGGAGCCAGGTGAATTGCATCCGAATGAGATTCAGGTTCCGGGAATTTATGTTCACCGAATTTTTCAGGGCGTCGATTACGAGAAGCGCATTGAACAGCGCACGGTTCGCCCAAAATCCAACCATGGCTAATCTTCGTTGGCTTTTCGCCACCAATAACAGGCACAAACTGGAAGAGGCCAGAGAGATATTGGCCCCCTTTGCCGAAATCTGTTCCTTGGAAGAAGTAGGGATCGATGTAGAAGTCGAGGAAAACGGACAGACATTTTTAGAAAATGCCCGTATCAAGGCCGAAGCCTATTCAAAACTTTCGGGTTTGCCTTGTTTTGCTGACGATTCGGGTCTCTGTGTGGATGCTTTGAATGGAGCACCGGGTATCTTCAGTGCTCGATATGCGGGAGAACCCTGCCATCACGGCCACAACAATGCAAAGTTATTGGCTGAACTGAAGGAGTCAGTGAACCGGTCGGCCCATTTCCATTGCAGCATTGCTACCGTCGGCCTTGCTCCCGAAAATCCGCATTTTGAAGGGAAAGTATTCGGGCAGATTGGATGGGAGTTGTCAGGAGAGAAGGGATTTGGATACGATCCATTGTTCATTCCGGAATCGTATACGCAAACCTTTGCCCAGTTGGGCCCTGAAATCAAGAATCGATGGAGCCATCGCGCTTTGGCTCTAAATCAAATGGCTGAATACTTGGTTCGATCATGAAATCATGGTTTCCCGATTTGAGAATAGCCGACTTTGATTACGAGCTGCCAAATTCTTGTATCGCATTATTTCCGGCTCAACCCCGAGACTCTGCCCGCTTACTCGTATTCGATAACAGACAAATCATCGATTCCCAGGTTTGCCAATTGGGTAACTTTGTCCAGGAGAACGATTGCTGGGTAGCAAACAATACTCAAGTGATTCCGGCGCGTTTGTGGTTTCAAACCGAAAACGGGGCCCTCATTCAAGTTTTCTTATTGAAATCCATAAGTGACGATTGGAACATGTGGGAGGCTTTGGTGGGTAATCGAAAGCGATTCAAACCAGAAGCCCGCCTGCGCCAAAAAAGCCAGAATGGCGATTGGATAGAAGTGGCCTGGGAGGATAGAGAGTTCAATACAGTAATGTTGAATACAAACCTACCTAATATACATGAAGCCTTAGAGGTTTTTGGTAAGGTTCCCTTGCCTCCTTATATACAGAGAGAAACAGCTGTTTCGGACAGCAGCGATTATCAAACCTTGTTTGCCAAACACAAAGGAGCGGTCGCCGCCCCTACAGCCTCCCTGCATTTTACTCCTGAATTGCGGTCGCGTTTGATGAACCAGGGCATGAGCGAATTGGAATTGACCTTGCATGTGGGAGCGGGTACCTTCAAACCGGTATCAGCTGAGCGAATTTCGGAACACGAAATGCACGCTGAACGATTTGTGGTATCGATTGACCTGATCAATGGGCTGTTGAAAAGGGGTAGGGGAGTGATGGCTTTGGGCACCACTTCGCTTAGAGTACTGGAAAGTTTGTATTATTTAGCCCTCCGGTTAAGGCAAAATCCGAATTCTGACTGCTTTGTTTCCAGCGATGACCCCTATAAAGAATGGAAATGGGAGATGAGCACAAGGGAAGCTCTCGAGTTTTTGGCCCAAGAATGCGAAAAAAGAGGGGGCGAACTTCAGGGAGAAACACAAATTTTCATTGTGCCTGGGTTCCAGTTTCGGGTAGCCGATCGTCTTTTAACCAATTTTCATCAGCCCAAGTCCACCTTGTTGGTATTGATTTCAGCTTTTATTGGACAAAGTTGGGTGGACATATATGCGCATGCACGCAGCAAAGACTACCGTTTTCTCAGCTACGGAGACGCCTCTTTGCTGAAGGCTGAAAAAAAAATCGAGTGGTAACTGATTGAGGGGCTATCTGTTTCTGAATTCTTAGAAAATTCTTTTCAGGTAGGTGTTGTTTTGGTCAAATACTGTACTACTTTTGCACTCCCGTTCTGACAAAGTCTTCAAGCGTATCTAAAGGCCGAAAAAAAATAATTTTGAAACCTTTTGAGAATTGAAAAGCCTGATTAATTTTGCAGCCCCGTTCTGAGACATGCTGAAGGAGAAAAAAAGAAGAAATTCTTCTTGGTTTCGAATGAAGTTATAATCTATCTTTGCAAGCCCGAATTCATCACTGAAACGGCAGAGCAAAAAAGAAAATTTTTTTCTTGCAAGATTAGAAAATTTCTTCATACCTTTGCAGCCCGTTTCGGGAGACTGAACGGAACAAAACAAGCCATAAACCAGCCTTCGGGCCATGTTTATAGAGTTCTTTGAAAGATTGAAGAGTAAGGAAAAGCGAGCCTCCAAAGTGTAATTACTTTGGGAAAAGCTGGAGATCAAATCTTTTACTATGGAGAGTTTGATCCTGGCTCAGGATGAACGCTAGCGGCAGGCCTAATACATGCAAGTCGAGGGAGATTTTCGGGTTCGCCCGAATTGAGACCGGCGCACGGGTGCGTAACACGTATGCAACCTACCCTTAACTGGGGCATAGCTCAGAGAAATCTGAATTAATTCCCCATAACACTGCACTGTGGCATCACAGAGCA
>JALRLA010000248.1 GCA_023254645.1 Bacteroidia bacterium | reverse complement strand
GGGTACCCATTTTTCCTGGGGCCACTGGGCATTCATTCGGGAGACTACCGCTGCTTCATCCAAGCCGTCGCGTTGCATGACTCGGGCCAAACGAACCGACTTGTCGGCCATCACTCCCACCACCACATCAACGGTTTTGTCGGCCCCGCTTTCAAACAGAATCGCGGCTTCTTTGATAGCGTATAAATGGCCTTTTGCCTGTCTTTCCGCGCACCAGGCGTCCCATCGAGCGAATACCCGGGGATGAACTAGGTCATTGAGTTGTTCACGCAAAACGGGTTCGTCAAAAAGTCGTTCGCGAACCACGCCGGCTTGGAACTGGCCGTCTTGGTAGACAGAGTCTCCAAACAAATGAATCAGCGGCTCGCGCAGGCTAGCGTCCTGGTTGTAAAGGGCCTTGGCCTCTTTGTCAGCTTCGTATACGGGCACACCGAGCTGGGCAAAAATCTGGCAAACGGTCGATTTGCCGCTGCCAATGCCCCCGGTAACCCCTACGCGCAACACGGTTTATTTGCTTTCAGTAGCGGCAGGGTAGTGTGCTTGGGTCAACTCCATGCTCACGGCGCTTTTTTCAATGCGCAACTTGCCCTCTTCTACTTCAATGACAAAATGGGTGTCGGCCACGGTAGTGATTTTGCCGTGAATGCCGCCAGAGGTGACGATTTTGTCTCCCTTGCCCAGGCTTTCCAGATGGGCCTTGGCCTTCTTTTGCTTGCGCATCTGAGGCCAAATCATGAACAAAAAGAAAACGGCCATGATGAGCAACATGGGAATCATGTCCATGCCGCCTTGGCCTTCAAGTATAGTGTAAATAGTCATGGTTTAGTGAAAGTCATCGTGGTCTTCGGTAGCCAAAATGTGGGCCCTAAAAATGAGGGTTTCTAACCTGTTTTCAGCGTTGTCGAAAACCACATTGATGCTCTTCTCCACCAGCGGATTATCGGTACCGCCCTTGCCATTCGAGTCAAAAGTGGCGGTAATGCTGCCTTCTCCACCAGGAGGGATCAAGTCTTTGGTCCAGTTGGGAGTAGTGCATCCGCAGGAAGCTTGAACATTGGCGATGCTCATGGGGCCATCGCCGGTGTTTTTGAACCTGTAGACGTGCTGCACCTTTTCGCCGTCGTTGATTTGTCCAAAGTAGAAAGCGGTGTCCTCGAACACGGCACGACCCTGGGGCCCAGCGGGAACAGCAGGGTTGTCAAGCGTAGCGGGATTGTCTTCGATGTCTTCGGTGTCAAAACCTCGGTTGCCCGAGCCGGAGCAAGAAGCGAGCGCCACAAAGGAAAGGGCTGCTAGGGTGTGCAAAGCCTTATTCATGTAACAAAAATATCAATTCTGCTTGAGACCGCGGCCGCTCTTGACAATTTTGCTGTCGGCTTCGAGCTGTATGCGCAAACGATCCAACACCCCGTTGATGAAGCGAGAAGAATTGGGCGTTGAGTAGTTTTTGGTGATTTCCAAATACTCGTTGATGGTCACTTTAACTGGAATTTCGGGGCAGTGTAGAAACTCAGCCAAGGTCAACTTGATGATCAACAGGTCCAATATGGCAATGCGGCCCGGGTCCCAGTTGGTGGTTACCCCAGACACCAATTGCTCGTACTCTTCACCTTCTTGGGTGCAGTACTTCAACAGGTTTTGGGCGAAGATCCAATCTTCGTGACCGGCGCTGAGGGCGGCGGGGGTATGAATCTTGCCGGGCTTGGCAGAGGCAAGGGTTTTGCCAATTTCGCGCGACACATAGGGATCATCGTCCGTCCACAAGGGGTAGTACTCGACCAAAGCGTCGTGAAACGGTTCGTAGGCTTCAAACAGGTGCGTGAAGAGGTTCTCTAAGAAATATTGCTGCTGCTCGAAGTTGGGCTCATCAAAAATGGAATAGTCTTGCCAGAAGGGTTGAGCACTAAGTTCCTTTATCCACTCCTCGATGTTTTTCTCCAGTTCGCTCCAGTCAAAAGGCGATGATTTACTGCTCAATGATGCGTTGTAAAGGTCTTGAACCAAACCACTTCGGTTCAAAATGCCGTAAGCGCGAATTTTTGCAGAATCGGGGTAAAACTTGGTTTTTTCTCGGGCCTGTTTCTCCGAAAGGTGTTCTTGCAAAGCGTAGGGTAGAGCGAGCAAATGCAAGTAAAATTGGTGGCTTTGGTTGAGGCGCTCTTTGAGCTGATCAATTTCAGGGGCCAGGGCACCGCTGCCGCTTTGCTGCCAAGCGTACAAAGACTGCAAAGTCTTTACGCGTACGAGTCTTCGGGATATCATAGGACGTTAGAACGAGGCCACAAAGATAGGGC
>JALRLA010000107.1 GCA_023254645.1 Bacteroidia bacterium | reverse complement strand
GCAAGCCGTAGCCGTCTCATCTTGGTTTGAAGCAAAAGAAATAGACAACTCTGCACTAGCAATAGCGGCCGTCCACTCTTGACCGCGGTTGTATACAGGGTTAGTACCGTAGAAAATGACAGCACCAATGGTCTTGTCATTCAATCCTTTTTTCACTGCTTCCAAGTCAGCATCGCTGCCTTGGTGTTGCTTGCTGTACTGAGCCATGTTCAACGTTGAACCGTAGTTGCCCAACAAAGCGTTGATGGCGTTCACCAACTGCTGGCAAACTTTATCGTTGCTTCCGCTAATGACCAAGCTAGAACCTTTGGCGTTCCACAAAGCCTCGGCTGCAGACCTCAAAGCATTACCGGCCAATTCACCTTGCTTAACAACAGGCATCTGAGTAGCACCTGCCTTTTGAGCCATGTAATTGTACAAAGATGACAGATACACACGCTCCTCGCTCATCTTCATGGGGAAGCGGTGATCGGCGTTGGTACCGGTCATGCTCAATGCAGACTCGAATTGGAAGTGCTGGTTCATACCGCCTTCCGCATCGGGACGACGCTTAGCACCATAAGCCTTAGCAAACTCTACTGGAGAAACCCAGGTTCCCAAGAAATCAGCCGCGAAGCTGACGATCACATTGGCCTTAGAGAAATCATAACTAGGAATCGCACGGGTTCCAAAGTCAGCCAAGTTGGCATCCAACATACCGCTGTAGGAAATAGCGTCGTACATCACATGCTTGGTTCCAGGATACGCCGCTGTAAAATCAGCGATTGATTTCAAGGTAGAGGGACTGTGAACGGTGCCAGAAACGATGGCAATGCCTTTTCCTGACTTCGATACGCTATCCAATTTAGCTTTGATAGAAGCATCCAATTCAGACCAATCTTTGGACTCTGCGCCCAAATGCAAAGGATTCGCCAAACGCTCAGTATCATATAAAGACAAAATCGAGGCTTGACCCATGGCGCACAAACCGCCACCAGAAATAGCAGAATCACGACTTCCATCCACTTTGATGGGGCGACCCTCACGAACCTTCACTTCAATTCCACAGCCGACAGAACAAGCGCCACAAGTAGAGCGGTAGTAGTTCGCTACTCCAGGAGTCACCTCTTCAGGCTTCACCAAATAAGGCACTGCATGGCGCACATTGGTTTTGTAGCAAGCTGCTAAGGTCACAGCAGTAACGCTGAAACCAAAATATTTTAAGAAGTCACGGCGATTGGAATTCATTTCGAATCCGTCTTCGCTGAGCACTTCATCCAATGGCAAAGACTCGTTGAATTCGTTCTTTTGAGAAGCCAGGAAACGGGCATCTCTATTCAACTCCTCTTCGCCTCTCCAATATTTGATATTGTTTGACATGGTGTTTTTCTTCAATGATTAATAATGGCACTTCGCACATTCCAAACCGCCGTTCATTGCGGGAGTGATGCGCACCTTTCCATCAGGTCCAAAATACTGGCTGTTGTTGCCATTGTTCTCTATATCACCAGCGGCTTTGGCGTGCAAGGCAGCATAGTAATTGTTGTTGGCGGCGTCGATACCGGCATTGCGGTGACAATCGATGCACCATCCCATTTGCAAAGTATTCCACTGTTGAACACGCTCCATTTGCTCGATGGGCCCGTGACAAGTTTGACACTCCAATTTGCCCACTTTCACGTGCTGTGAGTGGTTGAAATAAGCGTGATCAGGCAAGTTGTGAATGCGAACCCAACGAATAGGCTTGGGATTGCTGCCATATTCTTCACCTGGCTTGGCTTCTGGATCGTAGTCCAAAGCGTCGTAGATCTTCTGAATCTCAGGAGAAACGTTACCGTTGTACTTCTCAGTCAACTGAACACCCTTGTGGCAATTCATACAAGTATTCAACGCGGGAATGCTCGCAGACTTGCTCTCTTCCACTGTGCTGTGGCAATAGCGGCAATTCAAATTCAAATCACCCGCGTGCAATTTGTGAGAGAAGGCAATGGGTTGCTCGGGGGCGTACCCTTTTTGAACACCTACCTCAGAGATAGAGAATTTGTAACCGTATCCAGCCATGGGCAAACCAATGATGATGGTGACAAACAAACTCAAAACGGTGGTATTCATATTGGCCAACTTACTGGGCAACAAACGCTTCCACAATGGCAATTTGCTCATTTGCTCCGCATAGGCTTCGGGATCTTGCTCGGCAGCAACACGAAGTAGAGAATTCTTCACTTTGCTCAACACCATCAATACCACACCAAATACTGCAACCAAAATCAACAAGATGTAGATGCTGTTAGAATTGTCTTCAGCAGGCTGACCAGGGGTAACCGCCACTTCTTGGGTGGGAACTGGAGCCGTTTTGATGTATTCCAAGATGTGCTTGACTTGATCAGGGTTCAAGTTCTCGAAAATGTTCATGGCCGCTCCACCGTATTCCTCGTACAAGGCGTTGGCATCAGCATCTCCGCTCTTACGGAATTTCTCGTTGTTGCGGATCCATTGGATCAACCACTCTTCAGAACGGCGATCGGTAACACCGCGAAGGGCGGGTCCGACTACCTTTTTGTCGAGTGCGTGACAACTTCCACAATTGTTTGCTTCGTAGAGCTTTTTACCCTCTTCTGCGCTGGGTGCGTCTTGGGCGATAACTGGAGCTGAAACTGCTAGAATCGCAAGTAGAGCCCATCCTTTCAAATGTTTAATGATCATGAGTGATTGCAAAGGGATTTTTCGCATTGCAAATATAGATTGACCCTTAAGAGGTGGGGAACATTTTGTACACAGGTTATTCAATTTAAAATGGGTCTAAATTAGATGCCTATCCCTTAGATATAAAGGCACTTTAGATACGTTCGTCATCCCTTCATTCCATCGCTTGTGCAGTATTGTTGACACTCTCATCGACAAATTCAAGGGATTGAGCGTCATTTTTGTTTCATGGTTCTTAACCAGAAAGTAGTGGTCGTTTTGCCGGCCTACAATGCACAGTCCACGTTGGCCAAAACCCTCGCTGAAATCGATCGATCTTGGGTAGATGACATTGTTTTGGTGGACGATGCCAGTCAAGATGCGACGGCAGAGTTAGCCAAGGAGTTGGGCATTCAACATGTGCTGGTCCACAAACAAAACCGTGGTTACGGAGGAAATCAAAAATCCTGCTACCGCACAGCCTTGGAGCTAGGAGCCGATATTGTGGTCATGGTTCACCCCGATTACCAGTACACCCCCAAATTGTTGAACGCCCTAATTTCCATGGTGGCTTCAGGGGTCTACGATGCCGTTTTTGCTTCTCGAATCTTGGGCAAAGGAGCGCTACAAGGGGGAATGCCTCGTTACAAATACTGGAGCAATCGATTTTTGACAGCCATACAGAACATGCTCATGGGCCAGCACCTCAGCGAATACCACACAGGCTACCGGGCCTACCACAAACGAGTGTTGAATGCCGTGAACTTTGATTTGAATTCAGATGATTTTGTTTTTGACAACCAAATTGTCTCTCAAACCTTCAACGCAGGATTCAGCATAGGTGAACTCTCCTGCCCTACGCGGTATTTTCCTGAAGCTAGCTCCATCAACTTCCGAAGAAGTGTTACCTACGGCTTAGGCGTACTGGTTGTCAGTTTGCAGTACCGCTTGCACAAGTGGGGATTGTACACCCCTGATTATTTGCGTTGAAACAAAAAGTCTCTGTATTTGCAATACGAGGCCAGGGCTACCTGACTGTAATTTTGAGATTGATTACCAAATCTACCTGCCTTGGTTTTCCAAAGGGTTTGAATGAATTCATAGGGATCCTCTACCTGGCCAATGACGGCTGCGGCTTGGCTGACAGTCCCGCCTCCTGCATTGTAAATGTGAAGCACCAATAAGTGGTACCACAGTTCATTGTGCTTAGGCTCAAGGCCAATCGATGCACATATTTCATCGGCCGCCGGCATGGCGTATTCTTTCACCAAACGAGCGGCAGCGTAAGCGCTCCGCGAAAAGTCTAAGCGTTCGTCGCGAGAAGAAGTAACAACCAATCCGTATTTCTTCGCCACAAATGGCATCAATTGAAAATGACCTACCGCTCCTGAGCTGGAAACGCCATTGGGGTCGTTGGGACTTTCAATCAACAACAACAATTCGGCAATCTTAGGATCTACAGCATGTTTAGCGAACTCCTGAAAAGCCATATGCAGCAATGGCCCCACCTTTTGGTATTGAAAAAACTCAGTCTTCCCTCTCACGAAGCGAATCGGAGCCAAACTGTCGAATCCCAAATTCATTCGAAAGGCCTTGGCAAAAGAATCCAGTCGACCCATACGCTCCATCGAATCGATCAAATGAGCCGGCACTACCCCGTAAGTTTGACGCGTTTCAATATCAACCACAATGCTGGAATCTCGACCTAAATCCAATACTCGCCTCCAAAAAAGCGGTCCTACTTGGTTGCACAAGTGATAGGATGGCTCAGGATCTAAGGCCAAAAAATCAAAGCGCACTCCGTCACAGTGAAAGATAGAATCCTGGTAAATGGTCCAATCCTTCCTTGAATGGGTCTCATCTTCTATGGATCCAAGTTTGGCGCCTAAGAACAAGACGCTGGTCAAGGCGATGGCGAAAGCGAAGGAACGGCTGGTCATGGCTTGGATTGGCAACGGGTTCGAAGATATTCTGCAGCAGCTGATTCACCTAGCATGTGACTGCGATTCCAGTCTTGACAGGCATCGGGACCTTTCCCCAATTCATATCGAGCCACTCCCCGAGATAGGTAGGCAAAGGCAAGTAAATCCGTTTGCATGGAAATCGCTTTGGTCAACTCCCGCTCTGCTCGGCTGTAGTCTTTTTCTTGAAGGGAAACCGTACCCAAATCCACCCACAAATTCGCATCATTGGGTTTTTGCTCAAGCAATGATTCATACAACTCTCGAGCTTTAGAAAACTCAGCCAAAAAGGTGTAATTATCGGCTTTCAGGTGCAAGGCTTTTGCATCAGAACCGGCTGCCAAGGCATACATATTCAGTTCAGCATTGCTTCGTTCGTACAATCCTTGAAGGTGATACACCCAAGCTCTTTCCATTCTCAACCATTGAAATTGATCGTATTCTAGCAATGCTGTATCTGAACAGGTTTGAAACGAATTCCAGCGCTCGCCCATCATGCAACATTGAATCCAATTGCGCAATTCTTGTTCTGTTCCACTCAGTCGAAACAAATACCAGGCATCTGATTCGGCTATTTCATATTCGCTGAGCTGCTGTGCCATGACGATGCGCAATCGCCGAGCCGCCGTATCGCTGGGTTGATGGAGAATGTAACGAGAAACATCAGCCAAGGCGAAGTGGTAATTTTTGCTCGCATAATAGGACAATGATCGATTGTAATAGGCCTCATTCAAACCCGAATCCAAATAAATGGCCTTGTTGAAATCTACCGTAGATGAGCCGTACTGCTTCAGGGACAAATAGCAAAGACCGCGAGCATAATACGAGAGTGCCAATTGGGGTGATTGCCTAGCCCCACTAGGCTCAGACTGCAAGGAAATGGCCCGATTAAAACTAACCAAGGCTTGATCGTATTGCTTACGCTCGTAACGCTGCTGACCTTCTTGCATAGCCATTTTGACGGAGCTTTGAGCCTTCAATCCTGACCAAGCCAGTAAACAACACAACCATACTCTTGCTTTCACTGCCATGTAGAACTTCAAAAATCAGTCCAAAACATCGATTGCAAAAGGCCCTAAATTCAGGCTGTCTAGTTTCATATACTCGCTTTGACTTCTCTCGGTATGTTGTAGTTTTATAGCCTATGTCCACTTCGTTTGCCTTTTCTCGTAAACAACGTCTGTTCGTCGTTCTTGGATTCTTGTTTTTGACCAATGCCTTGGTTGCTGAATTCATTGGGGCTAAAATTTTCAGTCTTGAATCCAGCTTGGGCTTGTCTCCTGCTCAATGGGTTATAGGAGGTGATGTTTTCAACTTTGACATGACCGCGGGTGTCATTCTCTGGCCATTCGTTTTCATCTTGACCGATTTGATCAACGAATACTACGGCAAGAAAGGTGTCAAATGGCTGAGTTATTTGGCCGCCGGCATGCTGGTTTACGCATTTATTGCGGTACGAGTTGCCATGAACTTGGATGGAGCAGAATTTTGGCTCAACAGTGGCCAAAACCAGGGCTTGACCAACATGAGTCAAGCTTTTAATGCCATTTTTGGCCAAGGCTTGTTCATCATCATGGGATCTCTGGTGGCTTTCTTGGTAGGTCAGTTGGTGGATGCCTTCATTTTCGAAAAGCTCAAATCTCAGGACCAAGGGAACCGCATATGGGTGCGAGCCACGGGTTCAACCTTGGTCTCTCAATTGATCGACAGTTACGTGGTACTCGTCATTGCATTTTGGTGGGGCGCTGGATATCCGCTGAAATGGGTCATACAGGTCGGCAGCTTGAATTATGTGTACAAGGTAGGAATGGCCTTGTTGCTGCTGCCCCTTCTCTACGGCGCACATCGACTGATTGACCGCTATTTGGCAAAGGATGATTAAAATGGCCACATGAACAGGCCTGAAAAGACGAGAACCCAACCGCTGATCATACCTGCGTTGTGCTCAATCTTGTGCGAGTCAAATCGCTCTATGCCTTTGTACATGACCCAAACGCCTGTGCACATAGACAAAATGGTACTGGCTGCATAAACCAGAATCAATTTCAAAACGGCCGACATCCCAAAACTGCTAAACAAGGTCAAAAAATACACTTCAATCTCCAAACATGGGGATAGAAACATGGCCAACATCAAGGCCGCTAGGAATCCCCACCCTCGTTTATCGCTGTCGATGCCATGAACATGAAAATGCTTGTGCTTGTAGTGCTTGATGAGGAACACAATACCCACGAGCACAACGATCACTGCAGGCAAATAGCCAATGTGATTTAAAAACCACATCCATGCTTTTCCCATAAGGGAATCTGACAGGCTGTACTGATCCAAAACAGAAACCGCACCGGCCCAGCCATAAATCAAGCTCAAGCCAATCGCAATGGTACTAGCCGCGTGTGCTAATCCTGCCAAACCCGTGTATACCAGGGTTTTTGACATGTTCCATTGTTGCTTTTTCGACAAGGCCAACAGCGGCAACCAGTGGCTTGGAATCAATCCATGCAGCAAACTCAGTGCGACAGCGGCTAACAGTTGCTCATTCATAGGGCTTTGGGTAAAAATACAACAGATTTTGACATCGGTAAAAAAGAAAAGCCCCGCCGAATGGCGGGGCTTTTTATAGAATTGCTTTAGAATTAACCTTTGGCCTCAGCGATCCATTTGTTCAATGAATCAGCAGAGATCTTAGAATCGGCTTCAACGATGGTCGCAATTTTAGCCTCATCCAAGGCAGTCAAATCAGCGATATTGTTTACACCTTGCTCAGCCAAACGCTTCTCCATGGCAGGGCCAAGGCCGCTCAACGATTTCAAATCGCCATTGCCAGAATCAGCAGCTTTCTCAGCCTTTGGAGACTCGGAAGCTTTTTCAGCCTTTGGAGCTTCGGCAGCTTTCTCTGCTTTGGGGGAAGCGGCGGGCTTTTCAGCCTTAGCAGCAGCGGCTTTGGCAGAAGCACGCTCGGCTTGCTCCAATTGTGCACGGAGTTCAGACAAGGCGTCCAATTCACCCATGGTGCTGCGCTCCTGAGTTTGGTTAATTTTCTTAACAGCTTTAGAAGCGTTGCGACGGGCTTTGTCTTTGCCATCTTTCTCAGTTCTCACGCGCTCGCGCTCGGCACCCTTCCACAAATTGGTGTGGGATACGATAATGCGCTTGGCATCTTTGCTGAATTCGATAACCTCGAAGTCCATTACTTCATCTTCTTTGGCTGCGCTATTGTCTTCCTTCTTCAAATGACGAGTGGGGGCAAATGCCTCAACTCCGTACTGCATTTGAACGGTAGCACCTTTGTCATTGATGGAAGTCAAAGTACCCTGGTGAACAGAACCTACTGTGAAAATAGATTCGAATGTCTCCCATGGGTTCTCTTCCAACTGCTTGTGGCCCAAGCT
>JALRLA010000373.1 GCA_023254645.1 Bacteroidia bacterium | reverse complement strand
ACCCATCGTTGTTGAAGTCTTCCACGATGGCTCCGCCTGACAGGCCGTCGACGTCCATTCCCAAATCCATAGCGGTGTTTTGGAAGGGCTCCATGGCTTTGGGTTTCCATTCTTGTGCCGCCAAATCCATTCGATAGGCTTCGGGCACCCCCTGCGAATATTGACCCAAGGTCATGTGGGCGATGTTGAGCAAATAGCGTGACTGAACGTCATTGGGGTATTGACTTAAAATTTCATTGAATACAACAATGGCATTCTCTGAACCGGTTTTATTGCTGTGCCATGCCGTGCTCTTCAAAGGCACGATGCAAGAGGTATTGTTGTGGTTGGCCAAGCAATTGTCGTTCTCGCCTTTGCGCAAATAAGCCAAAGCCAATAAGTCAAAGACGGGTTTGAACTCCAGGTCTAATAAGGCCGCTTCCCGACCACCCGGATAATTGTCCATCATCTTCGTCAAGGTCTTGATGCAGTCATCGACCTGCCCGGCGTTCAGCAACTCAAAGCAATAGCGTTGCTCCCAGCGTATGATGTTGGTGGAGTTGTTGAATTTGGGCGTATTGGCCAGCATCAATTGGGTCCGTTTACCGCTCAAATAATAGTTTTTAAAGGGATCAGCTACGACAGCGATCGAGTCCAACAATTTGACCATCGCTCGGTTGCCCGCAAAGCGAGGATCCGTTTCCCATTTTAATGAATCAGCCTGCTGCTGACTTTGCTCTTTCTGCTCCGATTGGCATGCTGCCAAACCCACAACGGTCATCGCTACGACGACCCACTTCGCACTCAATCTCACTCGTAAAATTTAAATTCCAGTTAACTTGTTAACTGAATCTTCAGCCCTGTATTGCCTCAATTGGACAATCTGACAATTATATGCCCAGGCACTAATATGGGCTTTAGCAATACCCAATCAATGATTGCTCATTGACTTTTTAATGACGTTAATAGGGAGGCATTTCAGGCTTGTTTCCCAAAATGGCCTCGATTCGATCCATAACTTCATCGGTCAATGCATCTAGGACCTGATCAGATTTAAGAGTTTCAGCCAATTGCTCGAGTTTCGAGGCCCCTAAAATGACGGTAGAGACGTTGGGGTTTTTCAAGCACCATGCCACGCCCAATTGCGGCAAGCCGATACCCAGCTCCTTGGACAATGCGGTGAGTTTCTCCACTTTGGTAAAATTCTCTTCTTGCAACAGTCGTTCGGCCAACCATCCTAGCTCCTCTCGTTTGAGTCGGCCCGAGGCATCTTGGCCATTCTGGTACTTTCCTGTCAAGAGACCCGAAGCCAGAGGGCTCCAGATGGTGGTGCCCAATCCCACGGTTTTATAGATCTGGCTATACTCAACCTCGACCTTGTCGCGCACCAACATGTTGTATTGGGGTTGTTCGACAACAGGACCGATGAGGTTGTATTGTTTGGCCACCATGTGGGCTTCCATGATTTCTTGGGCGCTCCACTCTGAGGTTCCCCAGTAGAGAATTTTCCCTTGTTGGATCAAGTTGTGCATGGTCCAGACGGTCTCTTCAATGGGGGTCGCCTTATCGGGACGATGGCAGAAGTACAAATCCAAATACTCCAATTGAAGCCGTTGCAAGGCCTGGTGGCATGCTTCTACCAAATGTTTGCGGCTCAATCCCTTTTGCGTGGGAACCTGAGCGCCTGCTCCAAAGAAGGCTTTGGAAGAAACAATGAACGAATCGCGGCTCCAGTCACGCGCTTTGAGAATGCGGCCCATCACTCGCTCTGACTCTCCATTGGCATATACCTCAGCATTGTCAAAAAAATTTACGCCGGCTTCATAGGCCATATCCATCAAGCGCTCACTCACTGAATCACCAATTTGATTCCCAAAGGTGATCCAAGATCCAAAACTCAAACGTGAGACCATCAAGCCTGTTTTCCCGAGATTCGTATATTCCATTCCCAAATATACACTGACCCTTTGGCACTTGATTTGCTGATCCTATGACCGTGAAAAAATCCTTGCTTGCCTTGCTGCTGCTTCCAACCTTGGTTTTTGGCCAAGGGCCCTGGGCCAAATGGAAAGAGCGTCAAGCCTGGAAATCCTTGCACGCGGAACACAGCAAAGAGGCCTTGGCCAAGTTTTCAGCCCTTTGCCGCAATCCTACAACATCCTCAGCCTCCACCTATTTGGGTTGGGCTTTGGCTTTTAGCGAGCCTGATCGTCACCAAGATTTGGACAGTGCTCTTTGGGCAGCCGACTCAGCCTTGCATCTATACATGACCTCTGGTCAGTCCTTCCCAAAAAAAAGCCCAGCCCATTGGCAGCTTCTGGATTCAATCTACGCCGTTCGAGAACACAATTCCCTAGAAAAGCAATTCCCCAACGACTGGGAATCCTATGGTTCAGGTTTGGCCGTTCTGAACCATATCCAATCGCATGCCTTGGATTCTTGGTCTCACATCCAAACAGTTTACCAATTCTGGCAACCCTTGTTTCAAATGCAGCATGATTCATTAGAGGCTGCCGCGGTATTGATTGGCCAAGACATAGAAAAAGCGCAGGCTTATTGGAACCAAGCCTCCCCCAGGTGGAAAGCTCCATTGCAAGACAGCATTCATCGTTGGGCTTGGCGTACAGCCTTGAGCGCGCACAACGAAGAGGCTTACCGAAGCTACTTCGAAAGCTACCCCAAATCACCCTATCGAGATTCAGCCCTATTGAAAGCCGATGAACGGGCCTATGCAGCGGCCGTTGCTAGCGGTGACCCCGAAGCCTACAACCGATACCTGAACGATTACCCGACCGGTCAATTCGCCTCCAGATCCCAGTATTACTTGGCTTACACGAACGTTAGGCCTGTTCCTTTTTTACTACCCTCTGGGAAATACCACTATGTAGACTCCAGCAGCCTCCAACTGTGGCTGCCCGATAGCTTTGATTTTGCTTGGCCTTTTTGTTTGCATCCAGGTCAATCCTGGACCGAAAACGGGGCCACTTTTTTCCCTCAGCATGGCCTAACGTTAAGCAATGACCAACAAGGCAACGGCCATTATTCCTACATCAACAAATCAGGTGAAAAGCGCAAACTTCAACTGGGCTACACGGTTTTTGACGAAATGTTGCAAGTAAGCCCAGAACTGCTGTTTGTGCGCATCATGGGCCGCTGGGGCTGCTACCACTCCAGTGACCGCTGGGTCCTAAACCCCGATTACTTGGATTTGAAAATTGATACCTCTCAGTCCATTCTGTTAGGGCTCACTCCACAAGGATGGCGCGTGTTTGATGCAGAGGGACACTCCCTGTGGGCTCAAAAAATACCCGAAACCAATTTCCAATACTCAAACGGGGCGCAAATCAAGCTACCGAAAACCCACTGGATTCTCGAATTCCCAGACGGCAAAGCCATCCTAAATGCCCAAACATGGGCCCTTTCCGAGGAGCGCTATGCTGAACTATCAGCCTTTGATCAGGGATTGGCACTGGCCAGTATAGGTTCTAAAAAAGCCTTCATAGACAGCAGCGGCGTTCGTTTTAGCGCCCCCTACATCGAAGACTTTGTGGGTGATTGGGCCGTTTACCGAAATCAGAGTGGACTCTATGGGGTCATCAGTCGTTCGTTTGCTTCGGTGATTCCCGCCAAACACCAAAGCGCAAAGGTTTTTGCGTCAATGGGGGCTTCCACCAAACACGCCATCATCTACCGCCCCCAGGGCAAAAACTCGGCGCTTCGTTTGCTCAACAACAGTGCCCAGGTGGTCAGCACACCCGAACCCATTGTAGAAGCCACAGAACTGGGCAACTCCGTTTTGCTGTTGCTCGGAAAAAAAGGCATTTACCTGTACTCGATTCAAAGCGAATCCATCCAAAATTCACAACCCTTTGAATCCATCGTTCCCATTTCCAAAAGCTGTTTTGCAACTCAATTAAAAGGCTCTGACACCCTAAGCCTTTGGGTTGATCGCCAGTGGATGGGATTCCGAATTCAACGACCCGACAGCCTACCCATCACCCAAGTGCCTGTCGCCCTAGACGACCATCTTTTGCTACTGGAAAGCCGGGGCAAAAAAGGAGTATGGAACCCGGTGCTGGAGCGATGGGTAGTCAATCCCCATTACGAAGTCATCAGCCCCTTGGACAATGGCGCATTTTTGGTTTCAATTGGTGAAACGTCCAGCATTGAATCGGCTGGGAAACCTTCGCTGGCTTGCGAAGCCCAAGACGCCTCAGGGCTTCAGTTTCCGGGATACTACCTGATTCTAACCGACAAGGGCCCAACTTGGATTTCAGTGGGTGGCAAACTGTACCAACCTTGAAAATTTTCTACGGGTATAGAAATGTCAGCCTAATGTTAGTATTTTCGGATTACCTAGGCTTATGAAAAAATCCCTTACCCTATTTGCCATTGCCGTTGTATCCGTACTGGGCATGAATGCCTGCCGTTACGAAGAAGGCAACAAACTTTCCCTTCGCAGTCCAGATGGTCGCCTGACGGGCCGAGTTTGGGAAGTTGTGAAAGACGGAACCCGTGTCTTGACCAATTTGTCCTACCAATTTGAATTCAGCGAAACTGGTACCTATACCATGAAACAGGTCTATACCGACCCTTTCAATGGCAATGTCATCACCGACAAATTCAACGGAACCTGGACATGGGGAGATGGAAAAAAGTCGTTGAAATTCCAGCTTGACAACCAGACCGACCTAACCACCGTCAACATCACGAGGTTGAGCGCCAAAGATTTGTGGGGCACATACGACAATGGTTTTAACTCGTTAGTTGAATTAAAAGCCCTCGATTAATTTTCATGAAGAAATTACTGTTACCTAGCATCATCTCAGGAGCCATTCTGTTTGTTTGGCAATTTCTTTCATACGGTGCCATTAACCTTCATGAACAGGGACAGCGCTTGACCGATAAGCAGGATGCCATCATCGAATTCTTGAATGGACAAGACCTAGAAGAAGCGACCTATATCGTACATCCTTCAGCGCCCAATTCCAAAGGACCACAAGACATGGCCAATATGGAGTATTACCAAGGCAAACCATGGGCCATGGTCAGCTACCATAAGGCCGACAACAGCAATATGCCCATGAACATGATTCGCGGACTTTTGGTCAATTTCGTTGTTGGTTTTTTGGCTTTGTACCTAATGGGTTCAATGGGAGCCATGTCTTTGGCACAAGGCTGCTACAAGGGCATGACCATTGGCGGCATTGCCTTTCTGGTTGAATCTTACACCAACCACATTTGGTACCAGAGTTATGGCATTTGGGCCCACTTGCTCGACGGCTTGGTTCCCTGGGCCATTATCGGGTGTTTGTATGCCCGTTTTTGGCAGAACAAACGCAGCGCAGGAACCCTATAAATCAAAGACCATTTTATGACAAAGCCCCTGTTTTCAGCAGGGGCTTTTTTTATAGGCAGTGCTGTACCTTTGTGACACCATGAAATTTAAATTTGTTTTGTTTGCCGCTGCAATTCTGACTTTTGCAGCTAGTTGCAAAGAGGAGGCGCCCATTCCTCCCACCAACACCGAGTTGTTGACTGCTGGTCCTTGGATCGGTAACGGATTGACTGCCAATCCCGGCATTGACCCTTTCGGAACCGGTACTCCCATCACTGATCTGTGGGCTTCTCCATTGGTAAGCGCTTGCTCAAAAGACGACTTTACCACTTACAAAGTTGACGGAACCTATGTGACAGACGACGGCGCCACCAAGTGTGACCCAGCTGATCCTCAAACCACATCTGGTACTTGGTCTTTTGCTTCTAATGAAACTCAATTGGTAATGGATAGCTCAGCTACTCCTTACACCATCACCAAATTGGATGCTTCCAACTTGGAGTTCCAATTGTTCGAGCCTTTCTTCCAAAGCACCTTCACGGTATCGTTCATTCGCAAGTAATTGCGTTTTTGAATACCAAAAGAAAAGGGCGGCCCATGGGCCGCCCTTTTCTTTAACCAACTCTATGAAACCACTAATTACTCAAATAGGATTCATAAGGGTAAACACCAAAACCGTGCCTATCACCCAAAAGGGATGGCGAAATCCGATAAACGAATAATTTTGACGGATTAGCGTCGATAAAAGCCTAGGCTTGACGGAGAGAAGCAAAGTCCCTACCCGTAGGGCTCTCAAAAATATCCAAGCCAAACAGACCTGCTACAGCAAAAATGTGATCGAAGATATCGGCTTGAATCCCCTCATAAGTGGCCCACTCCTTGTCGGTCGTAAAGCAATAGATCTCCATGGGTATGCCTTTGTCGGTCGCTTGTAGCTGACGAATCATGCGCACCAAATTGGGATTGACCATGGCGTGATTCTCGATGTAGGCATTCATGTACATTCTAAAGACACCCAAATTGGTCATTTGACGACCGTTGGCTTCCATCGATTTATCTACACCCTTTTGGGCGTTGTACGCATCGATCTCTGCTTGCTTAGCCACAATGGCATCGTGAATGAGTTGAACTCCTTTGAATCGCTCGAACATAACGGGATCGACAAAGCGAACCGACGAAATTTTGATGTGTACCGCTCTTTTGATTCGGCGACCTTCTCCTTCTTCCATTCCTCTCCAATTCTTAAAAGAATCGGCTGTAAAAGCATAGGTGGGAATCGTCGTAATGGTCTTATCAAAGTTGCGCACCTTCACGGTTGTTATATTGATTTCAATCACATTGCCATCTGCCCCGTATTTCTCCATGGTGATCCAATCGTTGATACGCAACATATCAGTGCCTGAAATCTGAATCGAGGCCACAAAGCCCAAAATGGTGTCTTTGAAGGTCAGAATGATGATAGCACTCAAAGCGCCAAAGGCCGTAAACAAGGACCAGAGGGGCTGGTCGCTGACGACGCTGATGACAAACAGCACACCCATAATCCAGTTGATGATGTTTACCAATTGAGTATAGGCTCCGATAGGTTTATCGCGGAAATA
>JALRLA010000329.1 GCA_023254645.1 Bacteroidia bacterium | reverse complement strand
CTACCATGGTGACGGTTTGCTTGCCGGCGTTGATCAAATCGGGATCTTCTTCTCCTTCAAAAGGAAAGGCACCCATGCCCAATAATCCATTCTCGCTTTGCAAAACCACTTCCATCCCTTCAGGAATGTAGTTGGCGACCAAGGTGGGAATACCAATGCCCAAATTGACATAGAATCCGTCTTGAAGTTCTTTGGCGATGCGTTGGGCGATACCGAATTTGTCGAGCATGGGGCAAATTTAAGGGTTTAATTGGCGAAGGCGAATGACTCTGTTTTCGGCCTCTGAACTATTGGGATGACTAGCGAAGGCGGCTTCGGCGTGAATGAGGGCTGCCCCCAATTTGCCTTGTTTCTCGTACCACTCCGATAAAAAGAGATGGCCTTGTAAGTGGTCGGGATTCAGGGAAAGCAGGGTGTTCCATGCCTGAACGGTTTCAGTACTTCGATTTTGCAAACTGGCCAATAGCCCTTTGTTCAACCACAGCCATTCATTTTTGGGTTGTTGGCGAATCAAGGTATTCAATACCGCTTGTGCAGCATCGAGTTTCTTATCTCGGATCAGGGCGTTGGCGTATTCGGCGCCAAAGTCACTGTACAGTGGAAGTTGTTCGTAAGCCCGTTTGTAGGCCAATATGGCCTGATCCAACTGACCCAGTTGGTCCAGCGACTTGGCCAATCGGTAAGCCGTCCATGCCTCACATGATTCCAAATCCAATGATTGCGAGAGCTCTCGAACTTTTTGGGGATTGGATTGCATGTAGGCCAATTGAATGCGTGTACTCAATTCAATTTGTTCCGGATAAAGAGCAATGAGGCTGTCGGCTTTCTGCAACCAGCGGGGCTGTGCTTCAAATTTCTCGAACCAACTGACGTAGGCTTTGGCCAACATGGCTGGGCTAGGGTTTGGGTTGTTGACAGCGTATAAGTCGAGGGCCTCTCCGCTAGGCAATGCCGCATTCTTGCCCGTGGGCCGTTGAATTCGATGGTCATGAACAGTGACGTGCGGAATGTCACGGGTGTCGCTGGCGGGCATATGGCAACCGGTGCATCCTTTGGGTTCCAGTTGACGTTTTTTCAATGACTCGCTGCAATTTAACAATTCTGAGCGCTGGCTTTGCGGATTGTGGCAACCCGAGCATTGTTGATTGAACCATTCGATTCGGGTTTCTTTTACGCTGACGTGCGGATTGTGGCAATTGATGCAGGTCAAATGGGTTTGGGCGTTGTAAGTCTCTGTTTGAATACCCTTGTTGCTTTTAACAAAACAAGCACTCATGGCCAAACGCTCGGCATGGCCAGCCATGACAAAGTAATCAGCATTGGCATAGCGAGGCATGTAGACTTCAAATACATCGCTCAATCGCATGCCAGGGCGAAAATCGTCGAAGTTCTTTCCTGGTTTAAGAACGTTGTTTCCTTGGAGGTGGCATCGCTGGCAAATGTCTACCTGCAAACTCCAAGGCAAGCGTTTGGGATTCACGATGCTGTAATCAGCTTCTTTGCGAGTGTCCACCAATAGGCCGGATTGTTTTTCACGCACATGCAGTTCTCCCGGACCGTGACAGCGTTCGCAATCAATGCCCAAAGGCAGCGTTTCAAAGGCGTTGACAGAACCGGATTTGAGTTGAGGCATAGCATTGTGGCAGCTCATGCACTCCAAGTCAATTTTTCGTTGAAAGCGTGTGTTTACCGATTCATACCCCGGAGGGAGATCCCATTTGCCCTCTTGCGTGTAGTAGGTGAGTGGGGCCTGATACAAGGTGTTCCCATCAACCCAGAAATGACTGTTCGTGTGCTGACCAGAGCCAATGATGTAGCGAATGGTTTCCATTCGTTTGTAAATCGTATCCCTTCCTTTAAGGCGAAATTCCAAGATGCGCAAGGAGTCGCCTGACCAGAAAGGCCAATAATAAAAATTGCGTTTGGGATCGTAGACAGCCTCTTGCTGGAACTTGGCCGATGATTTTTGGGCTGTCGCTAGGCCAAAACTCTCGCCCATTCCCGTGTGCACAAAGGTGCTGTGTTTGTCGCTGTGACAGCCTTTGCAGGTTTCCATTCCCACGTAATGAACGCTGTCATGGATGTTGCGAAATGGGCTATCGTAGGTAGAAGACGATTCGGCGAGCGGAGTTGCTTCCGGCCAACAAGCCCAAAGGGCCCAAAACAAAGGCAAGGCAAAACTCAACCATATGGGCCAACGGCGTTTCAACGATCAATCTTCATCTGAGCCAAAATGGACTTTGTAATCCAATACTCCGCCGAGAAGGTTGCGAACCTGAGTAAAGCCCAACTGCTCCAAGAAAAGCTTCGCGGTTCCACTGCGGGCTCCAGATTTGCAGTGCACAATGATCTCTTGGTCTTTCCATTCGCTGATTTCTTCCCAGCGACCGGGCAAATCTCCCAGCGGGATCAACAAGCCGTTGAGGTTGAACTCTTCAAATTCGTACGATTCACGTACGTCTACAATGTTCAGATTCTCGCCTGCATCTAGGCGCTTTTTAAATTCGATGACAGAAATATCGGTACTCATGATCCCAGTTTAACGAAGTGCCAATAGGCTTTTTGCCCTTGCACAGTTCGCAAAACTAAGGTGTAACGCCCGTTGCTCAAATGGGAAACATTGATTTTGCCGTTGTCACAGGTGACGGGCATGAGACGACCTACGCCATCCACTATCGTCAAATCAGATATAAGTTCAGAATCAATTCCTTGAACAGTCAATTGATCGATGCAGGGGTTCGGGTAGGCGCTGATTTGCAAAATGGGCAGCTCTTCTTTCTCGAACAGGTATTCCTCTCGACCGCCCATGAGCATTCGAATCATAGGGGTTCCTTTGATGCTGTAATCAGCGCGCTCCCAGCTTCCGAGCAGATTGTAAAATAAGTGCGGATTAGCCACCTGGTTGTCATTGCTGAAGCGGTAATTGTTGTCGTAACCGATATTCAACACGAAGGGGAGGGCTTGCATCCATCCGACGTAATATTTGCCTTTAGGAAGGAACAAGACAGAGTCGAAGAAGACATAGGAAAATTCATTCACCGAATCTCTGTAAACCGGCGCATCCATGAACCATTCGTACAACACCTTGTCTTGGTTGTCTGGACCGCTCAAGGGGGAGATCTCTTTCCAGATTCTCAGGCGAAAACTCTTGGTGCTGACGTCAGTTTTGCTTTGATTGAATTGAATGGCCAGGCCTCGCAACGAATCATCCTTGTAGGTGTTGAATTCCATGGCGAATTGACCTTTGATGTTGCCTAAGTGGGCGTAGTCCAATCCAAACCCTCCTTCTGCACTGCCATCGTCGTAGGCATACCAAGGTTGAACTTTTTGGGTGTATTCCCAACGATTATTGCTGGTAGCCGAGTGATACAAAATGGGTGTGCTGTCTCTGTTTTCAGGGTTGATTCGGATGTCAAATTTTAGTTCAGGAGACATTCCACTTAGGGTGTCGAATTTCGTTAACTCAATGGTTTGGGTGAATTCGCTTAGACCATCAATTTTGACGGAACTAGAACCCAATGGTTTGGAATGTACCGTTTGTCCGTATTGGTTCTTGATGTCCAATAAGGTTCTAATGTTGACTGGTTCGACTCCAGAATTACGAACCTTCAATTGTGTGCCAGTTCCTTGACTTTGAACGCGATTGGCAGCATAATGGCTAAAGGGAATGTTGTAGTAATCGTAGAACAGTCCGGGCTTGAAATAGGAGATCCCTACATCTTGGATATTTGTTTCTTGAAAACGACGATTCTTATTCAATCGAATGTAGTCCAAGTTCCAATGATTCAGGTTTCCCGTTGACTTGGTGTAGTTGCAAAACCGGAACTGGAATGTGGATGAAAAGAAGCGGTATTCCGCAATGGGTACAAAATATTCTTTGGATATGCTGGAACTTCCTGTCGCGTTCCAAACCGTGACCCACTGGCCGGTGGTGGTCTTGAATTGCAACAATAGGCTATCGGTTGATTCAGGTGAATCGCCCCAGCCGCCGCGTTCAACGAAGAAGCTCAAATACACGCTATCGCTGGGTTTGTAATTGACAGTCGTTGAACCGTCTTTGAAGAATTGGAGGTTGATGGGCTGACTACAGAGTGTATCGGCGTAAGACCGGATATTCTGATTCAAGACGGAATAGGGTTGACCCCACTCGTCCAAATGGTCAAAGGTAGCCGACTGAATGTTTGGAAGCGATTGGGCAAAACCTGTGCTCAACCAAACTTGTCGCCCGGTCCAACGATTGGGATTTGGGGTGTGGCTGTTTTCGGCGAAATCTTCGAAAAAGGGCAAGGTTAGGGTGTCCTGAATTCCCCAAGAGATACTCTGGTAATTCAAGTTTGATGCAGTCCAGCGAGTGGACAAAGGAACTGTTTTCAATCCTTGACCCTGTAGGGTGGTGCACATGAGAAAGTGAAAAATGTACAGTTTTTGAATATTTCTAAGCACTGATCCCATAATTAGGTACCTTGATAACGCAATTTTTACTTGTTTATTATCTAAGTCGACTGATTTTAACCACCTCTCAATTAAGATTGGCCACATCATTTCCTGCACTATCAATACTGGTTTGAACCACCTTGATTACCAATAAATCAATTTTAGACCCTATTGACAAGGATGTTCCAGTCTCAATGGGTTGCCCGTTATGAAATTGCCCTAAGACAAGATTATTCCCCTCTGAGCTGAATTGATAACCAACATGTCCTAGTTTCAATCCTCGACTTTTCAATAATGCCTTACTCAGGGTTAAGCTTTGATCGATCAGACTTGGCATCCTGACTGTTGGTTTGGCTAAGGTGTTGATTGTTAAATATAAAACTCGTCCCTCTTTTACTTTTTCTTTGGCTAAGGGCAATTGGCTAATAATGATGCCTGGTTTTTTTTCTGGAATGTATTGAGAGTCGTTTATTGACATGATTAAATTCAATTCATTCAGAGCTTCTCGAGCTTTTTCAGGCATTAAACCTGTTACGGACGGCACTTGGATTTCTTCACCATGACGGGTGTAGATTCCTAGGCCCAAGTAAATCATGAGCAGTAGAAGGGCAAATGCCGCTCCTGCTAAGGCTAGGTTTTGTATCCAATTTTTCATCCTTGAAGGGCCATTCTCGCTTGTCCAAAGTTGAGAATTTCCCTTATGAATTCAAAGGGTTTGTACCCATTTATAGAGGCTTGGTGGTAAATGCAGGTGGCTGGTGTCATTCCCGGTAGAGAATTGACTTCAATGATGACCGTTTCCACCTTTCCCGAATTCCAAATTTTCACAAAAGCGTCAATTCGGCAATACCCCGTTACATCCAAACTTCGGGCTACAGCTTCCAGTGTTTTGCGAACCTGTTCACTGATCATGGATTGCTGTTCCGCATTCTTGGAAAAGCGAGGAGGAGTGAGGTTTTGCCCTTCTCCGGCCAAGAATTTTTCTTCCAGAGAGAGAATCTCGGATTCAGCCAATGATTCGGAAGGTTCAAATACCTCATAGCTCATCTCACCCTTAGGACTGATGTGGGTTAACATACCTCCTGTGATTTCCAAGAAATGATCGGCGTCTTCCTTGTCGATGAATCGTTCAATGAGCAGCTCGCTCTTGCGCGGAAACTCATCGTTGATTTGGATATTGAGGGAGTGCATCAAATCTGCGGGAACCATCTCTTGGTCCCTGAAAATAGCCGCCATGAAATCGTGAAGTTCTTCAGCTGATTTGATTTTGCGAACGGCCGCACTGCAACCGTCATCAGCCGGTTTGGCAATCAAAGGCAATCCAAAGTCTTGGCATAAAGTATGGGCCAACTGTGAATCTGATTCCCATTCATGCTTGGATACCAGGCAATGGTCGGCGACCAAGAATCCCAACTCTCGCAACTTGCGATTGGTTTCGTATTTGTTGATGGTCAAAGCGGCTGAGTGAGCCAAACTTCCGTTGTGGTAGAGCCCGACTTTGGCCAAGTCTTGCTGCAAGGTTCCATCTTCTCCGGGTCGACCGTGTAGGGCGATGAAAACCCCATCCACCAGCTGTGACAATTCCTCCAATGTGATGGTTTTGGGCTGGTGCAAGACGTGTTCAGAAGAAAAACGGGAAGCCCAGGCTTGGGAATTGTTTTGGATTCGGGTTAAAACGGCATTCTCTCGAAAGTTCAAGAGCTGATTTCGAATGTCGTCGGCGTTGTCTTTGAGCATCAAACTCAACGGCATTTCGATCAATTGGTAGGCACTTGAGTCACCCGCCAAAAACAAGGGTATGGGTTCGAATTCTGCACTGCTGGCTAGTTTTTCAAATATGTTTCGGCCACTTTCCATGGAAATGTGACGTTCAAAACTGTACCCACCCATAATGACGGCAATCTTGCGTTTTTGGTCGCCCGATTGCTTGTTCTCTTTGAGGGTTGATTGCAAAAGTTGAAGGCTGGGCTGGAATTTCATCCCCGTCGGATGAGCCGCTATACGCGCCTTTAAACTCTGGTGAATGATGAATGTCAAGAATTGACTGGGATTGAGTCCCACTTCTGCCGCTTGATGGAAGAAGAAGGAACTGGGCATCATGCCACTTGTGGTGTTGGGGTCATTCAGGAAAATGCGCCCGTCTTTTTGGACGAACCCGTCGATGCGGGCGTAAACCTCAAAGCCCAGGGCTTTGTACAACTCGCAGCAGGCCGTTCGAATGGCCTCCAGATATGCATCTTCTACCTCAATGGGTGTGACTTTTCGGCTAAGGCCAGGTAGGTATTTGGAGCGATAATCAAAGAGATCGCTGTTTTTGCGAATTTCAGTAGGAGGCAAAGCAAAGGGTTCTCCCTGCTGGTCGGCTACCACGATGCAACTGAATTCTTTGCCTTCAATCAACGATTCTACCAACACGACCGATTCGCTATCTGGAGACTCCAACCAAACATCGGCATTCGCGGTCATTTGGCTGTTGAGTGATTCTAAGAGTTCATCGGGTCTATAGACCTTTGCTCCATTCAATTCCAAGGGCAAGCCCAAACTGGATCGCAAATCCGTCAAGTCCTTGACTCGTTCGATTTTTTGAAAATCGGAAAGAGCATTCCAATCGCTAGCCGTCAGTTTGAGTCGAAAGAATCCGGCATCGACAGCCTCTGCAAAACCCTCAAATGAGGCATTCTTCAGTATGGATACACCCAAGCTAGATCCTTGATGAGCGGGTTTGACCACACAATGAGGCCCCAAATGATCCAAGACGCTTTGGAAATAGGCTTGGCGCTGGGAAATATCCCATTGCATCCAATCAGAGCGCTGCAAGGTTTGGTATTGGTTCACATACAAACCCAATTCGGTTTGCCATGCCTTTTGTCTCTGCTTGTTGATGCCCATAGCCGATGGAAAAATCCCTGATCCGCTGTAGGGGATTCCCAACCATTCCAATAGGCCTTGAATGCTGCCGTCTTCACCGCTGGTTCCGTGCAAGGCCAAAAATGCAAAATCTACCATCTCGCGCAATTCGGCTGGCTCAATGGGTCGTCCCAAGGGTTGAAGCCATTCCAATTCCTGCTGCCTAGAGCTAGGGCGCATACTTTCAGCGTAAACCTGAAAGCCGTGGGGCAAGTCGGGTAGGTAGCTGACCGGAGGGTAAAAGTCCCGAATGCTGCCTTTGTAGACCAAAGGCCAATCCAGGAGAACAAGATTGCCAAACGAATCGACAAACACAGGAATGGCTTCAAAGAGCCCCTTGTCTAGGTTGTCATATACGGTTCGCCCGCCGGCGAATGAAACTTCGCGTTCTCGGCTGCTGCCTCCAAACAAAATGGCGATTCGCAACTTGCTCATTGCATACAAATTTAGGGCAGTGGGATAGGTCTTGCTTTTATCAATTCCCACAGGGTTCGACGGTGTCCAAATTGAATCGATAAATTAATTCCCGGTTTGCATGGGTAGAATCACGAACTTTGAACAATGGCAAATCGAATTGTTTTTTCGTCCCATCAAGAAGGCCTGAAAAGCGCTTGGCCTGCAGGCATCGCATTCCCTGACGATTGGAAAGTGGGCAACTGGAGAGACTGCATTGAAACCAGTCGTTATACGGCCTTTGTTTTCACCAGCGAAAACCCGACTTCAAAAGAATTAGAGGAGTTGCGTAGAGCGGGCAATGCGATGGCGGCCAAGTACCACGGGGCTACTGCCTTTGGCTTGGTGGATAGCGGTATGCCTGAAGTCGAAGTTTCTGATTCTCATGTGGAGTCTTTGAAGGCCTTTCACGAAGGATTCATTCTAGGACAATACCGTTTCAAATTGGGTCAAGACCGCCTAGCGGCGCAAAGCCCGCAATGGCCCAATAGCTTAATTAGTGAAATGCATGAGGTTTCAACGCTTTGTGAATCGGTGTTTTGGGCCCGTGATTTGGTGAATTTGCCCTACTCGCATTTGAATACCGAAATGCTCTCGCAGCAATTCGTGAACCGAGGAAAAGAACGCGGTTTTGAAGTTGAAGTATGGGGCGAAAGCAAAATCGCTTCCCAGAAAATGGGTGGATTGCTCGGTGTGAATCAGGGCAGCCAATTGCCTCCCGCATTTCATATTTTGGAATACAAATCACCCAAGGCCATCAACGAGAGACCCTTTGTGCTGGTAGGGAAAGGTGTTGTGTTTGACACCGGTGGATTGAGCTTGAAACCTACACCCAATAGCATGGATTTGATGAAGTGTGACATG
>JALRLA010000325.1 GCA_023254645.1 Bacteroidia bacterium | reverse complement strand
CCAGAGCTGGAGCCTCACGAATGTCATCGGTATTGGGCTTAAACGCCAATCCCCAAAGAGCCACCGTTTTGCCGCTGATGCTGCCAAAGTGCTTGTCAATTTTAGGGAGCAAGGCCTGCTTTTGACTGGCGTTGACCTCTTCAACTGCTTGCAAAATCTTGAAATCATATCCCACTTCTGATGCTGAATGCACCAAGGCTTTCACGTCTTTGGGGAAGCAAGACCCGCCGTAACCGATGCCGGGGAACAAGAAGCGCTTTCCAATTCGGTCGTCGCTGCCCACACCCTTGCGTACCATGTCTACATCGGCACCCAAGAGTTCGCACAGGCGAGCCACTTCGTTCATGAAAGAGATCTTGGTAGCCAAGAAGGAGTTGGCGGCGTATTTGGTCAATTCAGCACTGCGGGTATCCATGTGCATGACGGGGTTGCCCTGGCGCACATAGGGTGCATATAGTTCGTCCATCAAATCAAAGGCGCGCTGGCTTTCGGCTCCAATCACTACGCGATCGGGCTTCATGAAGTCATCAACAGCTACACCTTCTCTCAAAAACTCGGGATTGGACACTACGTCAAATTCTCCCTTGTAATTAGCGGCAATGGCGGCTTTAACTTTGTCTGCCGTACCAACGGGTACCGTGCTTTTGTCCACGACAACCTTGTAGTCAGTCATGATCTCGCCCAAGTGATCGGCTACGCCCAATACGTAGCGCAAATCAGCCGAACCGTCTTCGCCCGGAGGGGTGGGCAAGGCCAAGAAAATGATTTGGGCTTCGGCAATGGCCTCTTCCAATTTCGTAGTGAATTGCAAACGACCCTCTTTGAGGTTGCGCTTGAACAGCACTTCCAAACCGGGCTCGTAAATGGTGATTTGACCGGCGCGGAGCTTGTCTACCTTGCGCTGATCAATGTCAACACAATAAACCTCATTGCCGGTTTCAGCAAAGCAAGTACCGCTTACCAAACCGACATAACCCGTTCCTACTACTGCAATTTTCATAATGGGGAATTAACCGCTGCAAAGGTCGGTCATTTTTGCCGCTTTCCCTTGGCGCGATTTGCAACAGAACCCTGCCTTTAGCAAGTTAAGTTGCAAAAATTGGAATTATAAGGAGTCCAAGGCGGCCTTGACCTGGTTACAGATGTAGCTCTGCTGCTCGGTATCCAACTCCGGGCAGATGGGCAGGCTGATGACCCGTTGGCAGAGGTTTTCGGTGCTGTGCAGGTCGGTGGTACGGCCGCGGCCGGCCGACAGGGCGACCGCGTAGGCTTCTTGACGGTGCAGCGGTGTGGGGTAATACACCATGCTGGGAATACCGGCCGCGGCCAGCTTTTGGCGCAGGGGTTCCCGGTGGGCCGGGTTTTGCAGGGTCAAAGTGTATTGGTGATAGACGTGAGTCGAAAGGGGGGAGCGAGCCGGAACGGCGAGCGCATCATGGCCCGACAGGGCCTCATCATATCGCTGGGCCGCCGCTGCGCGGCGGCTGCCAAAATCCTTCAAATGCGGCCATTTTGCGAGCAAAATGGCGGCCTGCAAGGTGTCCAACCTCGAATTCAAGCCAATGTAGCGGTGCTGGTATTTCTGCTCTTGCCCATGATTGGCCAAGGCGCGCAATCGAGCAGCCAAAGAGGCGTCACGGGTAAAGACCATTCCCCCATCGCCCATACAGCCCAAGTTCTTGCTGGGAAAGAAGGAAGTGCATCCGATGTGACCCATGGTGCCGGCGAATCCACTCAATTCGTCGCTGCAATACTGAGAACCCAAGGCCTGAGCGCAGTCTTCCACGACATACAAATTGTGCTCGGCAGCCAATGAAAGTACGGCCGACATATCGGCCGTTTGACCGTACAAATGAACCGGAGCAATGGCTCGCGTTTGAGGACCAATGGCCCCTCTCACCGCCTCTACATCCATCAAAAAGGTGTGCGGATCCACTTCGACAAAGACTGGATTCAAGTTCAGCAAGAACAGCACTTCAGCCAAGGCCGCATAGGAAAAAGCCGGAGTGATGACCTCCGAGCCCGCAGGCAGATCCAAGGCCATGAAGGCCAGCTGCAGAGCATCGGTACCATTGGCTACACCCAAGGCCTGCACAGAGCCCGACAAATGAGGAAATGCCGAGACCAAAGAAGATGAGGCCCGCAACGGCGACAAGCCCTCGCCCATGGCTGATTCCAACTCGGCCACCTCTGGGCCTTTGATGTAAGCCGCATTTCGAACAGCAGACTGCAATCGAGCATCAATCTCATTGCCCAAGCGCTGGTACTGCGCTTTCAAGTCCACCATTTGAATGGGTCTCATGAATCAAAAATAGGGAAGTCCCAATTAAGGGGTGCGTTTTTGGCGAACGGCCTCATACAAGAGTACACCGCAGGCCACCGAAACGTTCAGGGATTCTACTCCGCCCGCTGACAAGGGAATGCGCACGTGGCGATCGCAGAGCTTCCAAACGTCGGTGCTCAAACCGTTTTCTTCCGAACCCATGACTACGGCCAAGGGGCCGCTGAGTTCTACTTCATATAAGTCTTGACTGCCTTTTTCAGTGGCTCCTACCAAAGAAAGGCCGCTATTCTTTAAGCCCTTCAAGCTGTGGTACAAACTCTGGGTACGGCAAACAGGAATCTTGAACAATGCTCCTGCTGAGGTGCGAATCGAGTCACCTCCCAAGGGGGCTGATCCACGCTCAGGTAACAACAGAGCATGCACACCCGCACAGGCAGCTGTGCGGGCAATGGCTCCAAAATTGCGCACATCGGTAACACCGTCTAGAACCAAGATGAAGGGGTCTTCCCCTTTTTCAAAGGCCGCTGCCACTACATCATCCAAATTGGCAAAAGGAATGGCCGCAAGGGCCACCACTACCCCTTGGTGATTGCCGCGAACCAATGAATTGAGCTTTTGGTGCGGCACCTGCTTCCAAGTCAATTTGCGGTTTGAAAACTCCTGCAGTATCTCAGCGAGTTGGCCTTGCAAATGACCTTCTTGGATCCAAATTTTATCGATGGTTTTGCCTGATTCCAAGGCCTCCATCACGGGGTGAATCCCGTAGATAAAGTCGTCTTTTTTATCATCAGCCGAACGGGGTTTCCAGTTCCCGTCGCGGGGTGGGCGTCCACCTTGAAAGCCACGACTACCGCCAGATCGGCCGCCGAAATCACGGCCACCTCGAGGACCACCAAAGCCTTCGCGACGCTCGCCACCAAAATCGCGGGCCGGGCGGCCGTAGCCACCCCCTTCCCTGCGAAAATCGCGGCGTTCACCGCCCTCGCGATCGTCTCGGCGATAGCCTTCGCGGCGCTCCCCTCGGTATTCACGACCCTCACCCTGAGAGTCATTAGACGAAAAACCGCGGGGCTTGGCCCCGCGGTCCTCAAAAGAATCGTTTTCGTGTTCGGTCATTAGATGCCGGTCATTTTTTGTTTGTACTCATTGGCCCAATCAGCCTTGCCCTTGGTATTGCACACATTGATGATGCGGTCAGCCAAGTATCGAGCGTTGGCCACTTCACGGGCACCGAATTGCTGATCTTCAAAGTGCTTGAAATAACGACCAAATTGATGCAATTG
>JALRLA010000274.1 GCA_023254645.1 Bacteroidia bacterium | reverse complement strand
CCTGGGCCCAGTCGACTCGGTTGTATTGGAAGGGGAAAGAAGCGAGCGCCAGTTTGGCCCTTCAAACCGATGCATTTGAAAAAGGCTTGGATTATATTGGATTCGGTGCCCATGCTAAAAAGTGGTTCGTGGGAGACATGCAATTGTTCATTGGGCAAGGCTTGGTTTGGGGGCAGGGGCAGCCGGCATTTGGAGGTTTGCAACCCATTCGATTGGAGATGCATCCGCAGTTGTTGCAGACTTACAGAGGAGTGCGTGAAAATTATGCGATTCGAGGAGTTGGATATACATCTCAAAAAGGGCCTTGCGAATGGGGATGCATCTTGGGGAGGCGAAAATGGGATGCCCGATGGGAGGGTGGAGAATTGACATCGATTGATCGCAGTGGTGAACACCAAACACCCCTTAGTCTTGAGCGAAAAAGAAACCTGGGCCAACAATCGCTGATCGCTTTCGGCAGCTACAATTGGATACGAAATGGGAATGCTCATCTTCCGCATTGGAAAATGGGCACGGCCCTTGGCCTTTCTCGATTCTCGACTGAACATCAGCTCCCTAACCCTTGGATGATGGCCAGTAGCCTATGGGCCTCTGGTCCATTGGGGATGGGAACCGTGAGTATTGAATGGGCCAAAGAAGGTTTTGAAGCCCCGCGCACCATTGTCAAATACAGCCAAGCCTTGAGCAAATGGGCCGACTGGGGCCTTGAATTCAGCCGCCGGTCGAGCAGCGAGAAGCCTCAAATTGGTTTGGATTCCGATGAGGATCTCCCTGAGGGCTCTTCGGGCAAGTTGCTGTTTTTATGCGGTCCTAACTGGAGTCGATGGCAGTGGGCAAGCCAATGGCGTTTGCCTGTAGAAACGATGGTAACAGTCCAATGGGAACATCGCTTGTCCCAGGGAGGAGAGAAACGTAAAGCGGCAGCAGGTCAGCTCAGTGCTTGGAAATGGGAATGGCGGGCCAGCGGCCAAGCCGCTGAAGTTTTGATTCAATGCCGCGCCCAGCTGCGCTGGGCGCTCCCGTCCTCCCTCCACAACCGCTTTTTCCAAATCAAAGCACAGGTCTCTCAATTAACAGGAAACAAGCCTTCAACCATTGATTTTGCCAATTCTCATCATGAACCTTCAGCCCAGTTGAATGGTACGCTCAAGTGGGGCAAACAAAGCCTAGGCGTGGTGCTATTCAGAGGCTCTTCCTTGCAATGGGCCTCCTTGCCCAGTTTGCCCTACCAATCTTCTTGGCGACCCGTGTCGGGAAATGGCCTTTGTGTGAGTGCCGCTTGCCGTAGGCCCCTGGGCCAAAAGGCCGAATTGCAATGGCAATTTCTGTATCAATCTCCTTCCACATCAGAAGCCTCAATGCTTCGTATGTTTGCACAAGTACAATGGAAAGCCTGAACTCCCTTTGCCAACTGAGCGTCAACATCAACAAGTTTGCAACCTTGCGCAATGCCCGTGGGGGCAATAACCCCAATGTACATCAAGTCGCTTTGGATTGCGAATCATTCGGAGCACAAGGCATTACGGTTCATCCACGGCCCGATGAGCGCCACATTCGCTACCAAGATGTGCTAGACATTAAGCCTCATTTGTCAACTGAGTTCAACATTGAAGGTTACCCCAGCCCCGACTTTCTAGATCTAGTCAAAGAGGCCAAGCCGGCTCAAGTGACTTTGGTTCCCGACCCTCCAGGGGTTTTGACTTCCAGTGCCGGCTGGAATACGCCCAAATACCAAGACTTTTTAAAAGAAGTGGTCCGGGATCTGCACCAGGCCAGTTGCCGGGTTAGTTTGTTTTTGGACCCTAATCCCGACTGGGTGGAGGCAGCTGCTAAAACGGGGGCTGACCGAATCGAACTGTACACAGAATCGTATGCTGTAGGTTACAAACGAAACAAAGAGGAAGCCGTCGCACCTTATGTTCAGACCGCGTTAAGGGCTCGTGAATGCGGTTTGGGCGTGAATGCAGGCCATGACCTTGATTTGGAAAACTTGCAATATTTGGCAGAACAGATTCCCTTTTTAAGTGAAGTGAGCATTGGCCATGCCCTGGTTTGCGATGCCTTGTATTTGGGTCTGCACAATACCATACAGCTGTACCGTTCCAAACTGCTTAGAGCTTCGGGACAATAAATCTCTCCGTCATGAACAGATTGTACAAGCTCCGCTTGGGGGTCTTGGTTTCCCTTCTATGCCCGCTCTTTTTGGAAGCGGGCAACAAGGGGGAGAAATTAGATAGGGCCGAATGGGGATTTCCCATGCACCGATCGATCAACCGCAAGGCTTGCGAATCCTTGCCAGAACCATTGAAAACCTTTTATATGGTTCACCAATCCTATCTGGAAATGCATTCCACCGACGCCGACAGCCGCCGCTACGCGGCGGCAGACGAAGCTTGTCGCCACTTCATTGACGCTGATCATTACGACCAAGCTCTGCCCTTGGATAGCCTTCCCTTATTTTTGGATTCGGCCTTGGCTCGGTTTGGAGATTCTTTTGTATATGCCCATGGCATCGTCCCCTACCAATGTTTGATTCACACTCGAAAACTTCAATGGGCTTTTGAGCATCAGAATATGGAGGCCATACTTCGCTACTCGGCCGACTTGGGTCATTATGCCGCTGATGCAAATGTACCCTTGCACACGCACAGCAATTACAACGGTCAGTTTACCAATCAATGGGGCATTCATGCCCTATGGGAAACCGAACTGCCCTTTTACTATCTAGACACACTAGAATCTATGCTCACTCAAGGTAGCGTCGTGTACGACATCCCGGCCTATATGCACCAGCGAGTAGAAAAGGCCCATCAACTCGCTAGCCAGACCTTAGAAGCAGAGCGAGTGGCCAGAAAATCGGTTCCCGTGCCGGCTCAATTCGCCTTTGTCTGGCAGGGGAAAACGCGCAAGAAAATGGCCTCTTGGACATTCGCCCAAACCTATGGACAAAGGGTTTTAGCCTCGATCATCGAACAATACACCACCTCTGTGAATACCGTATCAAGTCTGTGGTTTACCGCTTGGGTGATGGCGGGTGAACCGCTTTTGCCCTCTGACCATCAAGGTCACGATTGGCCCTTTCCCATTCAACAAGAAAGCTGGGACCACGAATAAAAATAGCTTAGAAGTTGGGCTTCAGGCTGTATTCGGAGTAGAAATCCAAGACGATGTCAACGGCCTCTTCAGCTGAGTCAACCAGATGAAAGAGTTTGGTATCGCCTGGCGAAACATAGGCATGTTCTTCAATCAAGGATTGTTCAATCCAAGACACCAAGGGCTGCCAAAAGGCCTTGTCGACCAAGACGATGGGAAACTTGGCTCGTTTATCGGTTTGAACCAAGGTCAGTGCCTCAAATAGTTCGTCCATGGTGCCGAATCCGCCGGGCATCACAACAAAACCCTGGGCGTATTTCATGAACATGACTTTGCGAACAAAGAAGTAATCAAACATCAGCGCCTTATCCTTGTCAATGTATTCGTTGTTTGAGGTCTCAAAAGGCAAATTGATGCAAAGTCCTACTGAAGCAGATCCTCCTTCTTTGGCTCCGAGGTTGGCCGCTTCCATAATGCCAGGGCCACCTCCAGAGATTACACCCAACCCGGCTTCTGACAATTTCCGGGCTATGGTTTGGGCCAATTCGTAGTGGCGGGTTCCAGGCTTGGTTCGGGCCGAGCCAAACATGGACACGCAGGGGCCAATACGGGCTAGGTTTTGGTAGCCATCGACCAATTCGGCCATGATTTTGAATATGCTCCAGCTATTGGTTGAAGCCACTTCGGGCCAGCGTTTGTTGGCAAAAGCGCGTTTGATTCTCTTTTTGTCTTTATCGCTCAGCATATTTACAAGTTAATGATTTTCATTTCGATGCGGCGATTTTTTGCTCGACCCTGTTCCGTTTCGTTGCTGGCAATGGGCTTGGTTTCACCGTAGCCTTTAAACTGAATACGCTGCGCATTGACACCCTGTTCAATCAGGTAGCCAGCCACGGTTCCCGCTCTGCGGTTGGACAGCTCCAAGTTGTAATCTTCGCTGCCTTCGCTATCGGTGTGGCCACTGATCTCAATGTGCAACTTTGGGTTCTGATTCAACCAATCCATCACGCGAGCCAGCTCTACTTCTGACTCGGGTTTGAGGTTGCTCTTGTCCGTATCAAAGAAAATATTTTCCAACACCAAGCGCTGATTGACCACTACAGGTTCCAAGAAAATATCAACCACAAAAGGCGAATCCAGGCCTTGGGCGGTGGGTTGAAAGTTCAGAGATTGGAACATGAATCCGTCGGCATAGGCGTTCCAAGCGTAATTACCGCCGGGAACCAGAGGCACCAACACCTGTTCGGTACTATCGGTTAACAAGGTGCGTTTGGCTGCCACTTCCACCAGGCCCAAACGGGCCGCCAAAGGTTGGCCTGTGATGCGGTTAAAAATTCGAGCCTGCACATAGGTGACAGCCATTGGCTTCAATGTCTGGGGCACGTGAAAACGGTAAATATCAAGGCCACCCTCGCCCCCTTCACGGTCAGAAGCGAAGAGCCCACTCTCGGCTTTGGCATCTATATAAATGCCAATATCGTCTTTGGGCGTATTCAGGCCTAGACCCAAATTTTGCGGTTCAGACCAAGATAGACCAGCGGTTCTGCGGCTGACGAACAAATCTTTTTGCCCGTAACCAGGATGCCCATCTGAAGAAAAATACAAGGTCATTCCATCGTAGTGAAGGAAAGGTGCTTCTTCGTCGCCAGTCGTATTGACAGGTGCTCCCAAGTTTTTAGGCTCGGTCCAACGTCCGTTTTGCAAGGTTGACATCCATAGGTCCTTCCCTCCCAGACCGCCAGGTCGTGCGCTGGCAAATACCAAGGTATGGCCATCACCTGATAATGAAGGTTGGGCATCCCAAGATCGTGAATTGATGACAGGGCCCAAATTTTCTCTAGCGCTCCACCGATCAGGCCCATTGGGATTAGGAACGAGTCGGCTCACGAACAAGTCACAAGAACCATAGCCCCCTTGGTTGCATACGGTATAAATCAAGGTTCTGCCGTCACTGCTCATGGCCGTAGTGCCTTCGTTCTCATTGGTATTCATGTCACCGGGTGCCGGGCGAGCGCTCGTCCAATCTCCTTGTTGCCAGTAACTCACATAGAAATCTTCTTGCATGTCCACCAGACGGGTAAACACCAAGGTTCGGCTGTCGATCGAAAGGCCGGGCCAGTATTCGTGGCCTTTGGAATTGACCTTATTCCCTAAGTTTTTAATGGCCAAATCCTTGACCTGCATGAAATCAGACATGGCCATATCCAAACCCTCCTGAAGCCTTACCATACGGGCTTGCATGCCGCGCGATCCAGCGTGATCACTGGGGTTATAACCGTCAATTTCGGCGGCAACTTTCATCGCATCCATGTAGGACTGAGATTCATCAAGGCGACCCAATTGAAACAAATACGAGGCGGCAAAATAATAGGCCGGTTGATACAGCGGATCAGCTGCAATGCATTGTCGGTGGGCTTCCATGGCCTGTCCGCTATCCTTGAAATACTCATAAATGGCCGCTTGCAAGGCGTAAGGATCGGAGTAGGATTTATCGGTAGAAGATGCCTTTTCTGCCAAGCTTAGGGCCTTTTTGAAATCGCCCATATCGAAGGCTCCGTTGGCTTGAGCCATTATTTTTTCAGCTTTCTTACGGCTGCCGTTGCTCTGGGCATGCAAGGGCATGCCGAGGCCAATAAGAGCCGCCGCCAACAGGCTGACTTTCGCGATGCGTGCAAATAATTTCTTCATGCGGTTTTGCAATAAACACAATACTCATCGCTTTCAGGCAAGAGCTATGCCAAAAGCTTCAATTCTTGAACCGAAAGCTAGCCAACAGGGTATCAATGTCCTGTCTAATGAATCGATAGCCAGGTGCAATCGAATCCATGTTGGTATGCTGATTGAAATACAGAGCCCCTCTCACAAAATTTCGTGAACTATCAGTTACAAAGAAGTTGAGGTTAGTGGCCGTATTTCCAACAATATCGAAGACCAATCCGCGCAAGTTAGGATTGATTTGACTCACAGGAAGTTCACTAATGTCATCGGCTCGTTGCAGGTGTTTGTAAACCAAACGACGGCTGTCGAACATCAAAGAATCAAACAGTTGCCAATCCGATACGCGGTAATAGGTCAAATGCAGAGTGGCATTGAAGCCTGCGAACTGCAAATTGTACCAAGGGTCACGAGAGGCGTGAACCGTATCAAAATCCATTTGTGCGTAAGCCGGAATGCGACACTCAAAGGGGCTACCAACTTCGCGGTAATCAACAAATGTTTTTTCTGGCAAGAACATTCGAGGATAGCCTTTTGGCTTGGGAACATACGCTTCCTCACCACTGCAGGCAGCCAGTCCTAATGCTAGCATCAGAGCGAATAACAAGGATGCCATCGAGGAGGTCGAAGGGGCTTCGTGAGGCAAAGTCACCTTTACTTTTTTCACTCTACGGGGATCAGCTGCAGTAACTAAAAATACCAAACCTGCGATGGTCAATGTATCCCCTCTTCGAGGAATGCGACCCAATTGCTCCGTCAATAAGCCCGCAACAGAGTCACTCTCCAATTCCAATTCATCAAAAATTCCCAGTGGCAAATCGCATTCGCGTATGAAATCAACTAGTAAAACTTTACCCTCTAACCAATAGGTATAGGCGTTCAAGCGCTGCACATCAAGAGCTTCGTCGCGATCAAATTCGTCATCCATTTCACCCAATACTTCTTCCAAAATATCTTCCAAGGTGATCAACCCGCTGGTACCTCCAAACTCATCAACCACGATGGCCAAATGGGTTCGTTTCTGACGAAGCTCGGCCAACAAATCATCGATGGGCTTGTTTTCTGGAATAAAGAAAGCGTCCAAGCAAAGGGATTGCCACTCAAACGAATCGGGTTTGTCCAGGTGTGGCAGCAAGTGTTTTGCGTTCAATATACCGATGATTTGGTCGGCACTACCTCGAAAAACGGGCATGCGGGAATACCCGTGTTCGCGAAAAGTTTCCAAGACCTTATCAAAGGGCCATGACTCATCGAGGCCTAGCATATCTAAGCGAGAAACCATTATCTGCTTGGCTTGTATGTTGCCCATATTGACAATGCCTTTCAGTATCTCTTTTTCTTGCACAGCATCTGCCTCGGTGCTGGTCATATCAATGGCCTCAGATAGTTCTTCTGGAGTCAATTCAGATGATTGTGGCTTGGATTGCTTCTCCAAAAGACTGCCCATTTTAACCAAACCAGACGTCAGGGGCCAAAGCACTCCTTGAAAAAACCTCATGGGCAAGGACAAAAGACGAGCCGACTGACGGTAATGCTGAGTAGCATAAACCTTGGGAATTACCTCACCAAAAATCAAAATGATTAAGGTTACGCCAACCGCTTCGATGGCAAATTGCAACCAAGCATTGTCTTCAAAATTGAATAAGAGCTGGCTAAAGAACAGAAACAATAACACGAAGGCCACATTGGCCAAACTATTCAAAACCAATATGGTAGCCAATAATTGCTTGGGCTTTTCGAGCAAGTTCAACAAGGCTCTAGCCGAGGCCGATTTGTCTTCTCGCAGGCCCTCAAGGTCGCTTTCTTTATGAGAGAAAAATGCGTTTTCAGAAGAGGAGCACAAAGCCGACAAACCCAAACACAGCAACATGCCAGTTCCCAGCCACATCAGTTGGCTCCAAGCACTTGGATCTAAGGGCCTAAGAATGGAAAGCAGAGTGATGGAAGAAACTGAGGGGTCGTCCATGGTTCTTAAAAGGGCAAATCCTCTCCTGCCTCGTTTGAACCCGAATTTGCAGAAGAATCACCCATTTGATCATTTGATTTTGGAGGTCCCGAAAGCAAGCTGCCCATCATTTGAAAACTGGTCACTCGAATTTTGCGCACTTGACGCTCCTGACCTTCGCTATCGGTATAGCGATCTGTGCGAATTTTCCCTTCCACGTACAAGAGATCTCCTTTTTTCATGTACTTCTCAGCCGTATTCGCCTGGTTGTCCCACATCTCCAAATTGTGCCATTCTGTTGACTCCATTCTCTGACCGTCTCGGTTGTAAGACTCGTTGGTTGCCAAGGTCAAATTAGCCACTACTCTGCCATTGTCTAGGCGACGAATGATGGGATCTTTTCCTAATCTCCCCAAAAGAATTACTTTGTTAATCATGCTGATTGTTCGTCAAAAAATGTTGCATCAAACGGTGAACGGGATACCGATCAATCTCATTCAAAGATATCCAAAGTTCTGAATTTTCATCAAGCGCATTTGAAGCATCAAACAGGAGAGTTCCAGCTACCCTAAAATTGGGTTTTTCTTCCCCATTCCACCTGACATTCCAGCAGCTCGCTTCAATTCGTTTGTGACTCAACAAATGAACCTGTCGCTGAATGTGAAGAATGTCCAAATTCCCTCCAAGGACCTGCTTCCATGCAGCGGGAAACCCCTTTTCATGGGAGGGCAATGTCAAACTGGGAAATTCGTACAAACCAGCCCAAATGCCCGGTTTTGGTCTTCTGACGATGAATACCTCATTGTGGTGATGAACCGCCAAAAAATGCAAATTCCAATCCTGAGGTTGGCTCTTCTTTACTACAACAGGAAGTTGATTCTGCAACTTCTTATCAAAGGCATAACAAGACGCCTGAAGGGGACAAACCTCACATTTCGGTTGGGACACGGTGCAAACTTGAGATCCCAATTCGATAGAAGCTTGATTGAACAGATCGGGATGAGACGTTTGCTCGATAACTTCTTGCAACAATGGGCCCACCATCTTGGAAAAAGCGGGCTTGGAAATGGGTATATCCACCCCAAAAAAACGGGATGACCATCTTTTTACATTGCCATCTATCGCTGCAAAGGGCATCCCAAACGCAAACGATGCAATGGCCGCAGCCGTGTATTCACCAATACCGGGAAGGCTCAGAATACGGTCGTACTCATGAGGAAAGACTCCCCCCATTTCACGAACAATCGTCTGAGCTGCTTTCTGCAAATTGCGAGCCCTTGAATAGTAGCCCAAGCCTTGCCAGACCTTGAGAACCGCTTGTTCATCAGCTTGCGCTAAGTCCAAGATTTCGGGGAATTCGTCGATGAATTTTTGGTAGTAAATCCGGCCTTGCTCTACGCGGGTTTGCTGCAAAATGATTTCTGAAATCCAAATGTGATAGGGATTTTGGGTGTCACGCCATGGCAAGGACCTGTGATTCTGGCCATACCATGTCAACAAATTCGGGATAACTCTTTGCAAAACCAATGATGCAAATCACGCCCATAGGTATTTGATTTGCAGCATAAAATCATGACAAAGTCTGAAATTGTAAACGAAATCTCTGTGCGCACGGGTCTTGAGAAAACGGCCATCGCTGACACCATTGACAACCTTTTTGTGGTTGTAAAGAATTCCATGATCGCCGGCAATAACATCTATTTGCGTGGCTTCGGGACTTTTGAATTGAAAGAGCGCAAAACCAAAGTAGCTCGCAACATCAAGCGCAATACCAGCTTGGTCGTACCCGCTCACTACGTTGCCCGCTTCAAGCCTGCCAAAGAGTTCGCCAATCAGGTGAAAGAGAGCAAGGTTTTGAACGAAAAGCTGTAAAAAATCCCGACCTTTGGAAGTGTGAAGATACCAGTTGCTTTGCGACTTCCTCTGGCCCTTGTCGCTATTGTTAGTTGTTCTTTTCTAGCCACCAAATGGCAGGGAAGTTCATCCGAAATAGATACGACCGCTAAAAGCGGCCCCATGGCCGAAGGCTTGGGATCAGATTTACCTCAAGATCCCATCGATCGGATTACTTTTTATAATTCCCTTTTTACGGAAATAAAACCCAGTGATCGGGTCGCACAGATTCTAACGAGCGACCCCAACACTTGGGTCAAAGACAGTCTGGAATATGCTTTGTCCTGGGCGAGAGAGACTGAAAATTCGGCGCTTGCCGCCCTTCTCATGGCAGACTTGGCCGACCATTTTGGCGACAGCAGCAAACACACTGAGGTGGCTAGAAACTTGGTTTTCTCGGCCGCCGAAAACATCGACATACCGACGGCATCGGCGTTTTTGTTCCAACAAGGCAAAATTTGGATTGATCGCGGGCTTGAGAAAAACCCCAAAGACATTGATTTGCGCAATGCTTTGATCATTTATCAAAGCGAATACTTGAATGCTCCCATGCAATTTTTGGGAACCCTCAGAGAAACTCTTGCGATGGATTCGAGCAACATCGAAACCCATTTCATTCACCTAAACCTGCTGAAAAAGAGCCAACAGTGGCAAAAAGCACTCGATAAATGCCAGAAATTGGTATCTTTGCAGCCCCAAAATCCTTTTTGGTTGTACCAAACAAGCGACCTTTATGGGTTTTTGGGAGACTCGACCAACGCCAAGATTTTCTTGGATTTGGCCGTAAAAGCACAACGAACGCAGAACCAAACGAATTAATTTAGAAATATGCCAAGCGGAAAAAAGAGAAAGCGTCATAAAATCGCTACCCACAAGCGCAAGAAGCGCCTACGTAAGAATCGTCATAAGAAGAAGTAATCTTCTTAAGACTTACGCTTATTAACCAGTGGCCAACGAGTTAATCATTCGAAAAAACTCGGCCGGGGTTGAGATTGCGCTATTGAGCGATGGAAAGCTCGCAGAGTTTCACAAAGAATCTGTTGATTCCACCTTTCAAGTAGGAGATTTCTACCTAGGTCG
>JALRLA010000259.1 GCA_023254645.1 Bacteroidia bacterium | reverse complement strand
GAACAGGTACAAATTGCGCATGAATCCTACTCCGCAATACTCAGTATGGGGCATAACCGTATGGTACACCACGTAGCTCACCAAAAACAAGGCAGAAGCAGAAAAAGCCGCTAACATATAGGTTTGGTGCAAGCCCTTATTCCTTTGTACCCGTATGGCACGGTAACCCATGATCAACATGACACTGACAAAACTGTTGATCACAGCGTTGGCGAATGGTAAATGCTTGGCAAAATCAGCCGTGGGGCGATAGTCTTCAGGCATATAACGAAGCAGGGTAACTACCGCTGGTACCGCCAATGAAATGACCAATACCAACCAAAAGAACCCTTTATCACTGATCCATGTTTTGTTTTCTGTATTCATACAATAGGTTATTGATGTCGTCGCTTATTCTTTTTATGTGTTCCATTCGTTCGGTATTGGTTTCTCCCCGCGTGGGTAGAATACCGCGAATGTGACGGTTTTTATCCAAGATCACCACTTTGTCGTCGTGAATAAAATTGTCGTCAGGTGTTTGTTCAGTGGCTAAATGCAAATCATTGATGGCCCAATCGTAAATCTCGCGCTTGCTTCCTGTGGCGAATGTACGTTTGAACAAATCAGCATCAAAGGTCTCGGCATAGGTGGCCAATACAGGAATGCTATCGCGTTCGGGATCAATGCTCACTGAAAGAAAACGCACATCGGGATTGTTGCCAAACTTTTCTGCCACTGACTGCAACTGCTTGTTCATTTGGGGGCAAACCTCCGGACAGGTGGCAAAAAATATGTTCACCAACACGATGCAAGAATCAAAATCATCCAGAGTGATTTTCTGACCGTGTTGGTTGTACAAGACGATATCACTGACCGTTTGTGGTATGGAATCTTTGCCATCCAACGATTCTTCAATGAAATAATAAGGCAGCTCCCTGTGTACCCATTTGAGTTGGGCAAAGAAGAAGATACCCAAGGCCGGTAAAACAACAAGGGCCGCGAATGCGGCCACTTTCTTGCTGTTATATTTTTTGCTCATGAAGAATTACTTGACCCAGGTGAGGGCGTTTCCTTCGTACAACAGACCCATGATGAGTCCAACGATAAAAATAGTGGGGACCAAAATGATCAAAGCCAAATTGATCTTCTCGTGCTTCAAGTGCATGAATGCACCGACGATGTAGTAGGCTTTTACCAATCCGAAGAAAATGAAGATGAAGTTTCTCAAACCTGTGGCAGGCATGACGAAATAAATCACAAAGTCTAAGATCGTGATGCCCAACAACAACCAAAACGTGCGCCACAATTCTTTTGTACCGTGACTTTCGGTGTGAGGGATATAGTTGATGGCATCGTATTCGCCGGGTTTAACGTGGAAATCCATATTGTTCGTTTAAACAGTTAAATCAAATAGAAGAAGGTAAATACAAATACCCAAACCAAGTCTACAAAGTGCCAGTACAAACCAGCCTTCTCAATCATTTCGTAATGGCCGCGGCGCTCAAACACTCCGCGAACGGTCATGATGTAAACCACCACGTTGATCACTACTCCTGAGAAAACGTGAAAACCGTGGAAACCGGTAACAATGAAAAACAAAGCGGCAAAGGGAACAGGTCCGTCGGTTCTATCACCCAAGGCCCATTCGAAATGATTGCCAAAGCTCACACTGTGCAAATGCTCGTAACCTTGCTCGGTAATGCCAAATGTATTGCCGTACAAACGGGCACCCTCGTGAATGAAGGTGTACCACTCCCATGCCTGGCAGCTCAAAAATGCCACACCGCCAATGATGGTGTAAATCATGTAGGTCTGAACTTCTTTCTTGCTATTGCGGTGACCGGCTTCAACGGCCAACACCATGGTTACAGAAGACAAGATCAAAATGAAGGTCATCACCGACACAAACAGCAAAGGCAGGTGCAAACCGTGCATGAAGGGGAAGTGATTGAAAATAGAAGCAGGATCAGGCCACACGGTGGTGACGGCTGATTCTACGTTGGAAAAACGCTGGGCTCCGTATTGAACCAAAAGACTGGAGAATGTAAATGCGTCTGACAAGAGGAAAATCCACATCATCAGCTTACCGTAGCTCACGTTGAAAGGAGAGCGTCCTCCAGCCCACATAGGCTGGTTCTCAAATGCTGCAGGGGTATGATTAGCCATGAAAAATGTTACTGTGCAAAATAAAGAAATAAATAGAGGAAAATCCACAGAAGTCCGACAAAATGCCAATAGGTGTGCGCGATCGACATGAGCGTCATGCTTTTCTTGTGAATTTCCAATTTAAAGGCCTTGAATAAGGCCACGCCGAGCAAAATAATTCCACCCAAAACGTGCATGACGTGAACCCCCGTAATCATCCACACATAGGAGGCTGAAATGTCTTCGGGACGGGCATTTACCAAAGTTAAGTCTAAGGCTACCAATTGCTTCCAACCCAGATACTGGGTGACACAAAAGGCCAAACCTAATCCTAATGTCAGAGCCAAGAAGGTCTTATTCGTATTTAACTCGTCGTTTTTAGCGGCCTTGAACGCCACAAAAATGGTAAGGGAAGAAATGACGGCTATTAGGACCGAAACCATGAAAAATATCGGCAAATCAAAGGCGGTCCAAGTTGATTTGGCTTGCGCATCGGGTTTGTGCACGATAAAAGCGCTGACCAAAGAGGCGAAAAGCATGCTGCTGGCCAACATGAGCAACCACAAATTGAACTTGCCTGGGGCGACCAGTGGTTCGGGATCTTTGATTTTCTTTTTTGAGTTCATTCGATTAAAAAATTATATAGGCCAAGAACACGACCGGTGTAAACAACAAGGAGGCGAACATCAGCTTTCTTGCTTCTGGAACAGCCAAACTGCCGAAAAGTTTCCATGCCCGATACAGAACAAAAGCGCCTACGGGAAGGATCATGCTCAACGCCTTAACATTGCTCAAACCGTAGTAAATGGGCATCATGGATACCAATATGAGCAAAACTGTGTAGGTCAGAATTTGGTAGGCACTGCGCTTGTCTCGACCACCCGAAGAGGGCAACAACCAATAGCCGGCTTTTTGGTAATCGTCGTGCAGCATCCATGCTATGGCCCAAAAGTGTGGGAACTGCCAGAAAAACTGAAC
>JALRLA010000187.1 GCA_023254645.1 Bacteroidia bacterium | reverse complement strand
TACCAATTCTACACGTTCGGAGAATCGAACAATCATCGAAATGCACTGGGTAGCCGCCTTTTGTTCACAAAAAGCGTGATCTGTGAGAATCTCCTCAATGCTCTTTTCGGCAATGTTGGCCCACCGAGGGTCAGTGGGCAGTTTAAGCCCTAACATAACCTAGCAAGCTTCGATTTTGTTGACTCGGTTTTGGTGGCGACCACCTTCAAACTCGGCCTCCAAATAAGCGCTCACGATTTCCATGGCTTTCTCAGTAGAAACAAAACGAGCGGGCAAACAGAGCACATTGGCATTGTTGTGTTGGCGAGCCAAAGCTCCCAATTCGGGTTCCCAACAAAGGGCTGCACGAACCGCATTGTGCTTGTTGGCCGTAATGCATACCCCGTTACCAGACCCACAAACCAAAATACCCAAATCGCTTTGACCGGATTGTACGGCTTCGGCGACGGCATGGGCGAAATCGGGATAATCGCAACTTTCGCTGCTATCGGGGCCCATGTCTTGCAGATCATAGCCCTGTTCCAAAAGGCTTACGATAATTTCATTTTTCAATTCGAATCCGGCGTGATCCGAACCCAAGGCTATGCTCAATTTTTTCATGATTCTCTATTTTTTTCTACCCGTTTTGCCACGTAAATACCCACTACATATAAGCCCAACAAGGGTAGGCCTAACAGCAATTGGGAAAACATATCGGGAGAAGGTGTAGCGATACCCGCGATGATAAAAACGGCCACCGCCGCGTATCGCCAATATTTGATTAAAAACTCGGAGCTGATCATCCCAATGCGTGCCAAAACATAAATCAGCACGGGCAATTCAAATACCAAACCCGTGGCCAGACTCATGAACGACACAAAACCCGTAACACTGCTAATGGTGATGATGTTTTGGATCTGCTCATTCAAGGTATATCCCAACAAGAAATTGGTCGCCAAAGGCACCAATAAAAAATAGGAAAAGAAAACCCCGGCAAAGAAGAGCAGGCTGACGACAAAGAGAGAACGGCGGGTCTTGTTGATCTCTTTTTGGTTCAAGGCCGGTTTGACAAACAACCAGAGCTGATGAACAACGACAGGAAAAGCGGCGACAAACCCCAGGGTAAAGGACATTTTAAATGCCGAAATAAACTGACCCTGAATCTGTTGAGATTGCATCACCAAGG
>JALRLA010000160.1 GCA_023254645.1 Bacteroidia bacterium | reverse complement strand
CTGACCCTGTTGTTGGTGACCCACGATCGTTATTTCTTGGACCGCATTTGCGACCGCATACTGGAACTGGACAAGGGCAAGTTGTTTGAATACCCTGGCAATTACGAGGCCTACATTGAAAACAAACACCATCGCTACGCTGTGGCCCAGGCTGAGCAGGAGAAGGCTCACAATTTGTATCGCCGCGAGCTCGAATGGGTGAGACGCATGCCCAAAGCCCGAACCACCAAGAGCAAGTCTCGATTGGAGGCCTTTGATGACCTATCCGATCGTGCCAAAAAGAAATACCAAGACGAGGCCACTGAGTTTGGGGTTAAGATGGAGAGAATGGGCAAAAAAATCCTTGAACTCTACCACTTGGAAAAGGCATTTGAGCCCGATACCTGCATTCTAGAGGACTTCACCTACACCTTCAAGCGGGGTGAAAAGATTGGCATTGTCGGCCCCAATGGGGTAGGCAAGTCGACCTTTTTGAACATGATCATGGGCTTGGAGCGACCTGATAAGGGAAAGATTGTGGCGGGAGAAACCATGGTGTTTGGCTACTTCGATCAGAAGCCCTTGAATGCCCCTGACGATATGCGGGTCATTGATGTGCTCAGGGAATTGGCTGAGTACCTACCCATGGCTGATGGTACGCGTTTGCCCGTTGCGCAGTTTTTGCGCCGATTTGGCTTTGCCAACGAGACCCATTACCAGTGGGTAGGCAAATTGAGCGGGGGAGAGAAGCGGCGTTTGCAGCTGCTCAAGGTCTTGGTGACCAACCCCAATTTTCTGATTCTCGATGAGCCTACCAATGACTTGGACATTGTGACCTTGGCCACCTTGGAATCCTTCTTGATTGATTACCCCGGATGCGTGCTCATCGTCAGCCACGATCGTTATTTCATGGACAAGTTGGTCGACCATGTGTTCGTGTTCCATGGCCAGGGCCAGATCAAAGATTATCCCGGTAACTACAGTGATTACCGCGCTTGGGCCGATGCAGAAAAGCAGCGCAAGCAACAAGAAAGGCCAGCAGTAACTAGCGTCGCCACCCCATCGCTGAGCGAAGAGAAACCCGCCAAAGAAAGCCGCAAGCTAAGCTTCAAAGAGAAGTTCGAATACGAGCAGATTGAAAAGGAATTGCCCGAGTTGCAAGCCCGCAAACAAGGCTTGGAAGAGGAGTTGGCAGGTCTAAGCACAGAGTTTGAACGCATACAAGCCATCAGTGCTGAATTGGCCCAATTGAGCGATGAATTGGACAGCAAAGAGCTGCGTTGGTTGGAATTGTCGGAAGGACTTTGAGCAAGCCGTATTTTTGAAGCATGTCCAAACATGCATTTGTGTTCCCCGGTCAAGGTTCTCAGTTTTCGGGAATGGGTCGGGAATTGTACGAGCAGGGCGGTGAATACCGCGAGCGATTTGAGCAAGCTGACGAAATCTTGGGATTTGGCCTCAGCGATTTGATGTTCAACGGCAGTGCCGATGATTTGAAGCAAACACGGGTGACCCAACCGGCCATCTTTGTTCATTCGGTCATTCGTGCCATGGATGCGAGTTTGCCCAAGCCCGATATGGTCGCTGGGCACAGTTTGGGTGAGTTTTCTGCATTGGTCTCCAACAAATGCCTAAGCTTCGAAGACGGTTTGAAATTGGTGTATCAACGCGCCATGGCCATGCAAGAGGCTTGCGAAATGCAGCCAGGAACCATGGCGGCGGTATTGGCCTTAGACGATGCCAAAGTCGAAGAAATTTGCGCCTCAATTTCTGGTGTGGTGGTAGCGGCGAACTACAACTGTCCTGGTCAGTTGGTCATTTCGGGCGCTGTTCCTGCAGTAGAAGAAGCCTGTGAAGCCATGAAGGCGGCAGGTGCCAAACGCGCCTTGATTTTGCCCGTTGGTGGGGCTTTTCATTCGCCCTTGATGGAACCCGCACGTGAGAAGTTGGCCGCGGCCATTCAAGCTACGAGTTTCCAAACTCCTCACTGCCCTGTTTACCAAAACGTGTGTGCTTCGGCGGTTTCTAACCCCGCTGATATTCAAGCCAATTTGGTGGCCCAGCTGACGGCTCCCGTGCGCTGGACACAAAGTGTTCAAGCCATGTGGGCAGACGGTGCGGTAAAATTTACTGAGCTTGGACCTGGTAAGGTCTTGCAAGGCTTGGTAAAGAAGATCGCTCCCGAGGCTGAGGCCGAAAGTTTGGCTTAATCGCGGGCTCACTTAGAGGCCGGCTCCTAGGGAATCAGCTCTTGAGTAGATGCCGAATTGATAGGACTCCCAGTTCGAATTCGTCGTTAGGCCGTTTTGGCTATAGCGCTATCAACTTCAAGACTATTTCTTACGGCTCTCGAATCAAATTGACCGAACCGGCAATGAGCCGATTGACTTCTTTTTGGTCTCGGGTTTTGATGTAGAGTTGGTAAAAATAAGTGCCATCAGGTAGCTCCGGTCCTCCGTTTTGCACTTTGCCATTCCAACAGATGCTCAAATCTTCGGTATAAAAGATTCGCTCGCCCCATCGATTGAAAATGCGCAGTTCCGCTTCGTCGCATTCGGTTGAGAGGCCGTAGACCCGGAAGCAGTCGTTTTTGCCGTCGCCACGTCCATCGATGGTTCCACGACCTGGGGTGAAAACGTTGGCCAGATAGATTTCCCCGCTGGAATCGGTATTGACGATCAAGGGCAGTTCTATGGTGTCTCGGCACAGGGAAGTTCCGTTTAACAGGTAAGCAGTGACCGTGTAGGAGCCACTGATGTAGTTGTGATTGAGTGGGTTTGTATTTCGAATCTGAGGGCTTCCATCACCAAAATCCCATATCAGGGTATCAAAGTGCTGGCCTTCAAGCAAGAGTTCAGTGAAGTCAATGCAAGGCTCCAAGGTAGCCGTGATTTTGCCAGAGGGTTTCAAGCCCACATAGACCCACATTCCGTGGTTGGCATTTCGGTTGCAACTGTTGGAATCAACCACAATCAACTGAACCCAATAGCGACCGGTATCGGCAAAGCGATGCGTCGCGATGGTATCACTGCTGAGGGTGCCATCGCCAAAATCCCAAAAGTATTGGGCCTGGTAAATGGTATTGGGCGTAAATCGAATGTCCTCCCCTTGGCAGGCGGGTTGGGGCTGTGCGCTAAACAGAGCATCAATGCTGTAGGTCAGTCGAAAATCGAGCTTGAAACTGGCATTGCTGCATCGAATGGATACGTTGTTTGGGAAAGCAGAGCCGCTGCTGGTAGGGAAGTCGTTGAGTCCTGGAGGGCTGTTGGGGCAGCTGGCACAAACCGACTGATAGATCACTCCTTTTTTGTCAAATCGACTGGTTCCTCCATCCACGTGATCTTCGCTTTGGCTGCCGCCGAAGTATGAGGCGTACAGCAAGTTTTGGGCATCCTTTCCGAGAACGATGAGGTAAAAGTCATTGCCATCGGTAGTGATTTGATTGGCGTTGGGGGTGGTGGGCAAGCCACTGGTGGTGCCGCTGTTTCCCACACCAATGATGGATCCCCATCCGCTGAAATAGATATTGAAACAGTCGTCGACCATGAAGGCAGAGGGACTGAGTTCGGGGTTCACATTGACCCGGTTTCCAAAGGTGGTGAAGAATTCTTCTTGGCTCAAATCGTTGCTCAAGCGGCCTATGAATTGCCCAGTGTTGGATTTGCCGTAAACCCCATTGGTTAAGGTGAAGTTTCGGCTTTTGGTTTGGCCGGTGAAATACACCTTTCCAGCCAAGTCAATGTCCAGAAAGTAAATCTGATCATAGGAATTACCGCCAAAGAATGTTCCCACTTGGTAAGCCCCAGTTTTGGCATCAAAACGGCTGATATAACCGTCGACTTTTTCCTGAGTAGAACCGCCGCTAGGGTTGTGGTAATTGGGCCAAATTCCATTTCCCGTCATTGGGAAATTGGAACTAGCTGTTCCCCCTCCAATGAACAAATGCCCTGCTGCATCGAGTTTGACGCTGTAAGCGGCGTCGTCATTGCTTCCGCCCAATCGTGTAGACCAATTCAATTGGCTAAGATCCTGGTTCAAGCAGACAATGGCGGCATCGGTTAGACCGGCGGCTGCGCTTTGATAAGCACCTGCTGTGGTGGGGAAATTGGTGGAACGGGTGCAAGTGGCTAGATAGACGTTGGTCGAATCGGCCAAAATGTCCCCGCGGTAATTGTCAGCGTAATTGAACAAGAGTTGACTTTTGGTGGCGCCGTCATCGCGTTGAAATCCATCGTAACTAGAGCCACCAAGAAAAGTGCCGGCCATCAAGGTGCTGCCATCGGCTGATAGTTTGGAAATCACGATGTCATACGAGCCGTTGTGGGTGGCGTCATAGGCATTGCTGGCCACGGGGAAATTGGTCGACAGGGTAGTACCTAGAATCAGCAAGTTGTTGTTGGGGTCAACCACAAGGCTGTGGGGGTATTCGTCGTCGTCGCCTCCCAGGTAGGTGGCCCACAATAGGGTTGATCCGTCTTTGCTGTACTTGCTTATGGAAATGTCGCAGGGCAACTGAACGGGTGGGCCGCCATTACTGGAACCGCCATAGGTGGTTTGAAAGGCCCCCGCTGTCACGGGGTAAGTGGCCCCGTTGGCGTCTACAATGCCTCCCGCGTAGAGACATTCAGCGGTGTCGTATGTAGCGGTAAACCCAAAGTTGTCACCGGTTGAGCCCGAATAGGTGGAGAATACCAAAATGGGATCGATGACCATACCCTTTTTGGCTTCCCGCTTGGAGGTCTCTATGCCGATTCGGCCATCGCCTAGTGCCTTGAATGCGCAATCGATGTGGCTGCTGTCGGCCGAAGAAAAGGCCAAAGGGGCCGTCCAGTTCAGGAGTCCGCAAGAATTGGGAAGTTGCAGTTTTCCTTGCTCGTCGATATAAGGAGAAGTACCCTCAATCTTCATTCGAATGTCGCGCACATCGGCGCCGGGTTCCAGAATGAAATCGAATTCCAATTGCCCTTTCCTTTCGTAGAAGCGCAGGGAAATGTTGGGGTACACATCGCGCATGTACAATATAGAATAGGGGTGAATGCCCGTTTTCCAAGACCGTGAATCAGAACCCAGAAAGTAGTTTTCAATCCAAGGGGCCGGGTTTTCGAATTCCAAGTAGGCTTGGGAATTTGCCCCTTCAAATTCAACGAATAGCCCATGCTGGCGAAGGGTTCGACTCAGGCCTTCTGACCTGTGGTGAAAGCTCTCGTGAACCTGTGCCGCGTCTTCGGGGTGTTGGAGCAGCAAACGAAATTCAGACTCGTGAAAAAAGACCGTGGCCGAGGGCAATTGAAGCTGGGCCTTGGAAGGGTTGTTTGCCCATTGGCCCAGGTTGGGTTTGAACCAAAGTCTGGCTTCTTGTGCAAGGATGGTATTCCCTAGCATCAAGCAGATTCCCAGCAGCCAGCATTTTTTCATTCCAATCAAAAGTACCAAAGAAAAAGGCCCAATGCTAAGGGCCTTTTTCACGATTGAGTTTTATTCGCCGAATATGGGAGTTCCGGGTTCAGATATGTAGCGACCTGGCGCTTCGTCTTTGTCTGGGATTCCGTCTCCATCAGAGTCGCTATCCAAGAAATTGGGTTTGCCATCTCCATCGACATCTCCAGATCCCTCAAGAGAGTCGGGGATGCTATCTCCATCAGAGTCCAAATCGAGGAAGTTGGGTTTGCCGTCCTTATCGGCATCGCCGTAGCCTTCGAGTCGATCCAAGATGCCATCGCCATCAGCATCGGTATCCATGTTGTTGGCAATGCCGTCTCCGTCGAAGTCTTGTTTGCCTTCAATGGCGTCCGGAATGCGGTCAGCATCGCTGTCGTAGAATTGCTCCTTCTGAGCGGCAGCCTCTTCTTGAGCCAAGCTTTCCTTCTCTTGTTTGAGTATTTGGGCTACCTCAGCGGCTCGCTCCTTAACCTGTTCCAGCTGGGCGGTGCTCTCTGCCTGTGCTTCAGCTTCGATGTGAGCGGCCAATTTGGCTTTCAGCATGGCTTCTACTTTCTCGGCATTCCAATAAGGAGTATTGAGCAATACGCCAGAGAAGCGAGTAGCTTTAGAGAGGTTGTTGGGCAATTCTATGTTCAAGGCGAAGCGATTTTCCAAGCTTCTGATCACATCTTCTAAGAGAGCTTCTTTGAACACCAAGTCGTTGCTTTTCCAATCAACGGCGCTCGTGTCTTTTTCAAATTGAGCCAATTGGCCGTTCTCGGTATGAACGCTCATGCCTTTGGTAAGAATGACCTTTTGTTCGTTTCGTTTGACTTCCACCTTGCCGTGGCTTACGGTTACATCAAACTCTCCATCGTTGTAGGCAGTAACGTCAAAGCCTGTTCCTAAAACGCGAACCGTTCCTTGTTCGGTTTCAATGATAAAGGGGGCTTCTGCATTGGGAGCTACTTCAAAGTGAGCCATGCCTTTCAAAACCACGTGGCGTTCGTTTTCGTACTGGGTCCACTCCAATTGGCTGTTTCCGTTCAGCGTGATGTTGGAGCCGTCGCTCAACTTATAACTGTTAACCTCACCAGGCAAGGTGATGTATTCCTGCATGGCCAAGGCGGCGGGAGCCACTGGATCTTGATTCAAGACAAACAAGCCTGCAGCGGCTGCAATCAAAGCCAGACTAGCGGCAGCGGCCCACTGTACGGGGCGACCGAAAGAAACTTTGAAGTATGACGGGCGGGGCTCTTCAGCCTTTTTGGATTCAATGGCGGCTTTCATTCTCTCCCAAGCGGCGTCGTTAGAGGCGGCTTCGGGATGCTGATAATGTTGACCCAAGGAGGACTCTTCTTTGGCTTGAATGGCGGCTTTCATTCTCTCCCAAGCAGCGTCGTTAGAGGCGGCTTCGGGGTGCTGATAATGTTGACCCAATGAGGACTCTTCTTTGGCTTGAATGGCGACTTTCATTCTCTCCCAAGCAACATCGTTAGAGGCGGCTTCTGGGTGCTGATAATGCTGACCCAAGGAGGATTCTTCTTTGGCCTGAACGGCGGCTTTCATTCTCTCCCAAGCGGCATCGTTAGAGGAGGCTTCGGGGTGCGTGTACGTGCCCCATGACTTTTCTTCCTCCTTTTCGACTATGGCTCCTTTCATTCTTTCCCAAGCAGCATCATTGGATGCAGCCTCAGAATGCTGAAAAGACTCAGTCATGTTCCAGAATTCTTCAAATTCAGGATCGACAGGAGGCGATATGGGTTTTTTAGGGCTCACGGCGCTAAACGGGGTTCAAATTACGATTTTTATCTCTATTACTTAAAGCTAAGTATACAAGGCACATAACTCAGTGTTTTTATGACACTTTCCTGTACATTGTGTACTTCGCTCAGAGGTATAACACATTCCTAAGGGTTACCCCCCAAAAAAAATTGAAAAAATTTTCCGCAATTAAGAAGAGTGGGCCAGGGCATGGGCCTTTTCGATGAATTCCACTACGGCCAAACCGTCTTGGGCGGGAGTAGTGATGGGGGCTCCGCGCAGCAAATGGTCCAAGGCATTTTGGATCAGGTGGTGGTGGTTGGCAGCACTTCCTTTGTACAAACCATAATCGTTAGCGGGAACTTCAGGGAGTTCAGGAGTGGTAGTTTGGCCATCAATGTTCACGTATTGAACCTGATTCATATATTGGCCGCCCAACTTGATGGTTCCGCGCTCTCCAATGAGTGACAGGGTGCTTTCGAAGTTTTGATGGGGTACGCTGGTGCTGTATCGAAAACTCCCACGTCCCGTATTTCCAAAGGCAAAGGCAATGCTGCCACTGTCATCAAAGGGAGTGATTCCTTGGTGATTGTGATTGCTGGATTCAGCCCAAAAAGGCTGCAAGGGCCCCAGTAGCCAATGCAACATGTCGACGAAATGGGAGAACTGGGTGAACAATACCCCGCCATCCAACTCAGCAGAACCGTGCCAAGCGTGTCCCGAATAATAACGCTCATCTCGGTTCCAGAAGCAGTCTACCTGAACTCGGTATAGGTTACCCAAGGCTCCTTGATCCAACAAAGACTTGACGTATTGACTGGGAGCGGAGTAGCGATTTTGCATTACCCCAATTAAGCTTTTACCAGTCTGTTCCGAAACCTGAATCATGAATTGAACATCAGCAGCTGATAAGGCCATCGGTTTTTCAACTATAACGTGCAATCCCGCCTTCATGGCTTGAATGGCTTGCTCGGCGTGAAGGCCGTTGGGGCTGGCTATAGAAGCCACGTCACAGCCAATACCAGAAGATAAAAAATCTTCGATGCTCTCAAAATGAGGAATGCCTGAAGCGGCTTTGTCGCTGACTGGGTCAACCGAGGCCACCCACTCGGCCTCTGGGTGCATGCGCAGAGTTTCAGCATGGCGGGATCCAATGTGTCCCAACCCTATGACTACAAAACGCATGCTTTTCATCTTACAAAAATAGGGGGATTCCCCCATTTTGCCGTTTGAGGGGAAGGCCCCAACTTTGCGGCAACATGACGAAAGAGACGGTTTTGGTCATTGGCTCTTGTGGCCAGTTGGGGACAGAGTTGGTGGAAGCCCTCAGGGGAATATACGGAGACGCCCAAGTGGTGGCTTCAGACATTCGCAAATCAGACAATCCAGTTTTTGAAGCGGGTCCCTTTGAGGAGTTGGATGTACTGGACGAAGCCAAGCTGAAAAGTCTCATTGAGCGCTACAAACCCTCTCAAGTCTACCATTTGGCTGCTTTGTTGAGCGCCACAGCTGAGAAAAATCCTGACTTCGGATGGAAACTCAACATGGAAGGTCTCTTTCATGTATTGAACGCGGCCCGCGATATGGGCATCATCAAAAAAGTATACTGGCCCAGCAGTATTGCGGCCTTTGGGCCCAATACTTCTCGCTTCGATACGCCTCAGTTTGGCGCCATGGATCCCACGACGATTTATGGCATCAGCAAATTGTCTGGTGAACTGTATGCCCAATATTACTTCAATCGTTGGGGAGTGGATACCCGCAGTTTGCGCTACCCCGGTTTGATTGGCTACAAGTCTGCACCCGGTGGGGGAACTACTGATTATGCGGTTTCCATTTACCACGATGCCTTGACCACGGGTCACCACGAATGCTTCTTGGGTGAAGGAACCATTTTGCCCATGTTGTATATGCCCGACGCTCTGAAGGCCACCTTGGACATCATGCATGCTCCTGCCGATCAGATTAAAATTCGCAGCAGCTATAACTTGGCGGGCATGAGTTTTGGACCTGAAGAGATTGCCGCCAGCATTGCCAAGCAGGTCCCTGATTTTAGCATTTCCGACCATCCCGACTACCGTCAGGCCATTGCCAACAGCTGGCCGGCTGTCATCGACGATTCTCGTGCAAGAGAAGACTGGGGTTGGAAACCCGACTATGACTTGGATCGCATGACCCAAGACATGTTGGAGAATCTGAAGCCCTTGTACTCGTAAGGGTTCCGTAAACGAAAAGTTTGTCTTAGAGACTCGCGTATCCGACGGCGACACCCACCAAGGTGGAGGTTGAAGCGCGCTCGATTTTCACTTGCACGAAGTCGCCTTTTTTATACTGCTCTTTGGGGAAAACCACCACGATGTTTTGGTCATTTCGGGCCATCCAATCCTGGTCGCTGCGTTTGGAGTCAGCCTCCACCAATACATCGACTACTTGCCCCACATAGCGCTGGTTTTTCTCAGTTGACATGCGGTTTTGCAAATCAATGATTTCTTTCAAGCGGCGGCCTTTGACCTCTTCTGGAACATCGTCAACGAGCTTTTTCGCGGCCGGAGTACCGGGGCGCTCGGAGTATTTGTACATGTAGGAAAAGTCAAACTGAGACCATTCCATCAGGCTCAAGGTGTCTTGGTGCTCCTCTTCGGTTTCGGTGCAGAACCCGGCGATGATGTCACAACTGATGCCGCAATCGGGCAAAATGCCGCGAATCATTTCGATCTTATCCATGTACCATTCACGGCTGTAGTTGCGGCTCATGATGTCCAATACACGGGTATTGCCACTTTGGGCAGGCAAGTGAATGTAGTTGCAAATGTTTTTGTATTTGGCCATCATATGGATCACCTTGGGGGTGATATCCCGCGGATGCGAAGTCGAGTAGCGAATGCGCATTCCAGGTACGGCCAAGGCACAGAGTTCCAACAAATCGGCGAAATCAACCGATGAGGCTTGTTCCTCTTCCGTCAGTTTTTTGAAGTCCTTTTTGGCCCCGCCACCGAACCACAGATAACTGTCGACATTTTGGCCCAATAGGGTGATCTCTTTGTATCCCTGCTCGGCCAACTGAACGGCCTCTTTGACAATGCTCTGCGGGTCGCGAGAGCGCTCACGGCCGCGGGTAAAGGGAACCACACAGAAGGAGCACATGTTGTCGCATCCGCGCATGATGGATATGAAAGCTGTCACCCCGTTGGTGTTCAAACGAACCGGGTTCAAATCGCCGTAGGTTTCTTCGCGGCTCAACAGAACGTTGATGGCGCGACCGCCTTCGTCTACTTCGGCGACCAATTTGGGCAGTTCGCGGTAGGAGTCAGGTCCGGCTACGACATCGACCAACTTTTCTTCTTCCAACAATTTGTCTTTCAAGCGCTCAGCCATGCAGCCCAAAACGCCAATGATCAGATCGTTGTTGCGCTTTTTGTTCATTCGCAAGTGCTTCAAGCGTTCGCGAATGCGCTGTTCGGCGTTGTCGCGAATGGCACAGGTATTCAGAAAAATGACATCGGCGTCCAATTCGTCTTGCGTACTCGTGAACCCGTGTTCGCCCATGATGGAGGCGATGATTTCGCTATCGGAAAAGTTCATAGCACAGCCGTAGCTCTCTATGTACAATTTGCGACTGGAGACAGAAGTAGGGGCCTGAGTTTGCGACATGGGTGCAAAAATACGATTTGGTGGGCAGCCTCTCCTATCTGCATCTTTGTTACAATGAAGTTTTTGAGGCTTGCTGGGGCATTTGTCCTGTCATTGGCATCGGTTTCGGCCCTACAGGCCCAAGAAAAGGGTCAGTTTTCGGGCAACCTGCTTCTGAATTACCAGAAATACATTCGCGACGATAAAATTGGTGCCAATACCCGTGTGTATCGGGAAAATACGGCCTCGACTGATGCGTGGTTGTACATGCAATACCGCATTGGGGAGTACAGTTTTGTAATGCGTTACGACGCCTTTAACAACAGTCCTTTGCTGGATCCGCAGGATGCCTTCACTGATCATGGAATTGGCTATTGGAAGATCGAAAAAAATGGGGAGAAACTGGGAGTGACCGTGGGTTCCTTCTACGATCAATTGGGCAGCGGCATTCTATTTAGGGCCTATGAGCAGCGTCAAATTGGCATCGATTACGCATTGCAAGGAGTTCGCCTGACCTATCAATTCAATGACAACTGGCGAATCAAAGCCTTTTCGGGCAACCAAAAGGGAACGCTGAACAAGCGCTTCGCCTACAACCCTCAAGTGATCACTGGGGCCAATTTGGAAGGATTCGTGCCCTTGGGCGAGAACAGCAAAATGGGTTCTTTGATATTGGGTGCTTCGGCTCTGAACCGCACCTTGGACAAGGGTA
>JALRLA010000071.1 GCA_023254645.1 Bacteroidia bacterium | reverse complement strand
TTCAGACGCTCCTCTAACTCTTGGGTTTGGCGTTCCACTTGCAACATCAAGTCTTCCGTACGTCCCATTTGCGTGCCGGAGAGCTGCTCGATGCGCTTCATCCAGCGGGAATCAAATCCGGTTTTGCGCATCAATTCCAAGGCGAAGGATGAACCCGGCTTGCCACTGATCAATCGATACAAGGGCTTTAACTCGCGGGCATCATAGGCCATACTTGCCTGAAGAACCTGTGGCTGATCCATGCCCCATTCGCGCAGCTGGCTAAAGTGGGTAGTAGCGATGGCAAAGGCCCCCTTCTCGGAAAGGGTTTCCATCACGGCCTGAGCAATGGGTGCACCAAATCGAGGATCGGTTCCCGCTCCTACCTCATCAAATCCCAACATGGCTTTGGATGAAGCGGCCCCCAACATGGCATTGAGGTTCTGCAAATGAGCCGAAAAGGTACTCAGACCCTCCTCCAAACTCTGACCATCTCCACAATCAATGGCCAAGACATCAAACAAGCCCAACCGCGAATTGGAACGAGCCGTCACATACAAGCCGCATTGCAACATGTACTGAAGGAGCAGTATGGTTTTCAAAACCACGCTTTTACCACCGGCATTAGGCCCTGATACGACCAGCAAGCGAGACTCTCCCATGTCCAAATTCAATGGAATCACGGCATTGTTTTGACGCTGCAACTCGCTGCGCATTCCAGGGTGAACGGCGTCAATCCATTTCAAGCCTTGATTGCTAGGATCCAATTCTGGCCTCTCAGCACTCTGCTGACGAACCCAATCAGCCTTGGCCCTGCGAAAATCGGCCTCGCCCAAACCGTGCATGGCCTGAAGCAAATCGTCTGTGTAAGGGGCCAACGCCTTGGTCAAGCTGCGCAGAATGCGATCGCGCTCTCGACGGCGCTCGGCGAACAATTCCTTCAGGTGGTTATTCAATTCCAACAACTCTCCAGGCTCGATGTACAAGACCTTTCCTGTTGCCGATATGTCTTTCACAAAGCCTTTGACCTTGCGCTTGTGCTCAGCAATAATGGGCAATACCAAACGCTCCTCGCGAACGGTAATTTCTGTTTCGGCGGTATACCCCAGCTCCTTGTACTGACGGTACAACTGACGCATTCGTGTGCGGCCTTCCCGTTCCAACCGATTGATCTCTCCACTCAACTTGGCGTACAAAGGAGAGGCCTGCGGCTTGAGTTGCGCCTTTTCATCGATGGCGGCTAAAATCCCCAAAGCCACGTCTTTCATACTCGGCATGGCGGGGAACAAAGCCAAGGTCAAGGGGAACTCTTCGCTTCGAGTCGACAAAGTTCGGTGAGCCTTCAAATGGGCTTCTGCCACCTTGGCAATTCGAAACAATGCCATTTCCTCTAGTGCAAAATTCTCAATGGCCAGGTGCGGCAAATAAGGCCCGATATCGTCGGTTTCGGCAAACAGGAAAAACGAAGGAATCTGGTCTTGAATGTGAATGGCTTCGCCCAGAGCATCCAATCGAAAGGTCAATTCATCTTCCTGAGTGGCCATCTCCATTTCCGCGACCTTGTTTCGGGAAACCTGATAGCGACAGAGTTCGACCAGCGACTCGCGTATGCGGTCAAAGCCCAATGTCTGTTCGAAATTCTGCGGATACTTCACGGATGTTTTTCTCGGCGTTCGAGCTCTTGTTTTTGCAATTCCGTTATCACTCCTTCCCAGACCTTTGCGTATTGATCAGGGTGCGCTTTGAACCAGCGAAGCGCCGGATAAAATTGTCCCGTATCCAATCCATGTTTGGCCAATACAAATCGATAATCGCGCAGCCAAGCAGAGTCAGGCAATACTCCAAAATTGTACTGCTGTTGCTGACCCGCTTCCAACAATACGGCATCAACCAAAACCTTCTTCATTTCGTCTGAAGACAAGCTGGGGCCTTGTTGGCAGGAAGCCAAGAAGCAAAGCAAAAGAAAGGCCGTATTTTTGAGTGTTCCCACTGACTTTCAAAGGTAGCCAAAAATGAATCGCATTGAAGAGAACCTAAACCGCTTGAAATCAAACATTGACGACAAAGCCACCTTGGTGGTGGTCAGCAAATACAGAAGCATTGAAGAGATTCAGGCGGCCTACGATGCCGGTCAAAGGCACTTTGCTGAAAATCGGGTTCAAGCCTTGTTGGAAAGAGCCGAGGCCCTTCCCCAAGATATTCACTGGCATTTGATTGGGCATCTGCAATCCAACAAAGTCAAGTACATCGCTCCCTTCGTTCATTTGATTCACTCGGTCGACAGCATCAAATTGCTCGAGACGATTCAAAAGGAAGCCGAAAAACACGGGCGAGTGATTCCGTTTTTGGCGCAGTTGCACGTGGCTCAAGAAGAGAGCAAGTTTGGCATCAGCCTAGCCGATTTCCCCTCCTTCCAAGAAGCCGTTTTAGCGGGCAGCTACCCCAACACGGAATGGAAAGGTCTGATGGCCATGGCCACCTTTAGCGACGATGAAAAACTGGTAAAAGGAGAATTTCGTAGGGCTAAGCAGCTGTACGTCGAGTGCAAAAAGAACATGAGTTCAAGCTTTGATACTCTGTCAATGGGAATGAGTGGAGACTATGCTTGGGCCATAGAAGAGGGCAGTAATTTGGTTCGAGTAGGGTCGGCCGTTTTTGCTTGATCCTAGGCTTGGAGCAGTCCAGCTGCGCATGGCCGCTTGCAAGCCCTTCCGAACGAAGAGGCCGTTTTTACTTGACCCTAGACTTGGGGCACTTAGCCCAGGAATGGCCAGCCATATTCCGTTGCGAAGGCAGCGACTGGGCAAGGCAGTAGCACCAAGTTTATAAAAAAGTCCCGAGCTCAAAAGAACCCGGGACTCAATACACTTACAGGTAAATTTAGATTTAGTAGTTATTCAACATCATCGGCATGATCAACATGGTGATGTTTTCGTCGTTGTCGTTGTCGGTTGGCAAAATCAAGCCTGCGCGATTGGGCTGAGACAATTTCAATTGAACGGTATCGCTATCGAGAGCGGCCAACATTTCTTTCAAGAATTTGGCATTGAATCCAATTTCCATATCGTCTCCATCGTATTCGCAATGAACCACTTCTTGGGCTTCGTTGGCCATTTCAATGTCTTCGGCAGAAATGGTCAACTCAGAACCCGTGATTTTCAAGCGAACCTGGTGAGTGGTTTTGCTCGCAAAAATGGAGATACGGTTGATGGAGCTCAAGAAATCCATGCGAGAAATAGTCAAGACATGTGGATTTTGCTCGGGAATAACTGCTCCATATTCAGGGTAGCGCTCATCCAACAAGCGGCAGATCAATTGGGTATCACCGAAGCTAAAGAAAACATTGGTATTGTTGTAATCGACAACAACGGGAGTCTCGTCATTGGGCAAAGCCGTCTTCAATAAGTTCAAAGGCTTTTTGGGAATGATGAAGTTGTGCTCAACACCTGGTTTCAGGTCATTGCGGGTAAAACGAACCAATTTGTTAGCATCGGTGGCCACAAAATTCACAGAATCCCCTTTCATCTCCACGAACAAGCCCGTCAAATTCAAACGAAGCTCGTCGCTTCCAGCGGCGAACAAGGTCTTTGAAATGGCGCGCAACAACACATTCGCGGGAACTGTAAAGGAACCGTCGCCGCTCTTCTCAGGAAGACTGGGGTAATCAATTCCATCTTGACCGGCCATTTTGTATCGACCGTTGTTGTTCACGACTTCGATGCCGTGGGTGGCAGGGTCCACATTGAAGGTCACGGGCTGCTCAGGCAGAGAACGCAAAATGTCAATCACCATCTTGCTGGGAACCGCCACGCGCATATCGTCTTTTGACTCGACCGTCATGGTCGTGGTCATGCTGGTTTCCAAATCGGTAGAATAAATGGTGAGTTCATGGCCCTTGATGTCAAACAGGAAATTTTCCAGAATGGGAATCAGGGGTTTGGACATGATGGCCCCGTTCACGGTCAGCAAGTGCTGCAACAACTCGGATGAGGGTGCTATGAATTTCATGGTTGGATAACTATTTGAGCCTCGCACTGTACGAGGGATAATGCAAACCTATTGGCATCTAGGCAATAGAAATGCACAACTTTATTGGTTTTATAAACATACCCCATGCTCACGGAGCTTGACTTTCTTGGATGACAAAAACATCTTCGCCGTCGCGCTTCATCAAGTAGCGCTCACGGGCGAATTTTTCCAAATTCATGGGGCTGGAAAACAATTCATTTCGCTGACGCTTCAAACCTTCAATTTCGGCTTTGTGTCGGCTGATGTTGTCTTCCAAATCCCGAATTTCGGCACCCAAGCGATAGCGGTATACGAAGTTGTTGACATCGAAAAACGACATCCACAGCAGGAAAAATCCCAGAACTATGCCGTAGCGATATCGGTACAATGGGTGGTTCACCTCACAAAGGTCAATGCTTTTTTCGGGGCTGTTTGCACAGAATTTTTGCCTGTTCGCATTTCTGTACTTTTGCAAGTCTACTTTGAACCTTCGACGCCTGCATATTGCCCTTGCCATTGCCTTCACCTGCCTATTGATCGCTAGCGGCTGTCAGGAATCGAAGGGGAAACTTCGCATGGCTCAGCCCAGCTGGCTGGACAATCAATACGCCCGGGGTTTTCGCTTGGGCACCCAAGATCAAGACAGTTTTTTGCTGGTGCTCGACCCCGGCAATGGCGACACCTTGGGTCAATTTCAATGGGGACCTCATGCCTATTCAGGCTACACCCACTTGGACGCTCGTTTGCGAATCGCCAGCGGATCAGGCGTCATCAGTGGCCTCCTTTCTGCCCTGAAATGCCAGGAAAGAATTGTAGCGGTCGATCAGCGTTCCTACCAACCTCATTTGGTGAAAATCAGGGAAGATTTGGTGCAATTTTCGCTTGGAGGCAACTTCAATCGGGACGCCCTCATTCAAAGCGAACCCGACCTCTTGCTGCACTATTTTTTTGAGTCGGGCAGCCGCGAAGAAATCGAGCGACTTCAGCCTCATATTCCCGTTGTTTGGATTCAAAACTACCGTGAAGCCCACCCTCTAGCTAAATCAGAGTGGCTGCGAGCCATCGGCTTCTTATTGGGCAATTACCCGAAGGCTGACTCTCTCTTTTCCGACATTTCCCAGCACTACCAGCAATTGGCTCAGCGGAGCCTGAAACCTCGTCCTGTTTTTTGCAACCTACCCTATTCCGGGACCTGGGCCTTCCCAGGTGGCCAATCCTACTTGGGCACCTTGATTCGGGATGCCGGCGGCATTCCCATTTGGCCTCAGAGCGAAGGCAGCGAATCGGTCGTTTTAGGCATTGAAGAAGCCGCCCAACTTCTGGAAGAAAATCCAGGTGCCCTGTGGATACATCCCGGTGATTGTCCCGATTGGGATTGCGTTGTCGAACGCGCTCCCCGCATCATGAAGCAAAGCGCTTGGCTACCTAGCCGCATGGCCCAATGCGACAAAGGTGACTTTGCCGGACAGGTAAACCGCTGGTACAACGAAGGTGGAGTGCGCCCGGATCGCCTGCTTTCTGATTTGCAGCATCTGACCCAAGACACGGCGATTCCAGCCGAAGACCTGTATTTTTACCGCTGCTTATCGCCTCAGCCATGAAGTCACGCCTCAGTTTCATCGTATTCTTGCTGACCCTGTTGATAGCGGGTTTGGAACTGTACTGGGGCGATACGTGGAAGCACGAATATTTGCTCTGGGAATTTCGAATTCCTAGGGTCATAGGTGCATTGGTTGGTGGCTCAACCCTGGCTTTGTCAGGGGTGTTTTTGCAAACCCTGTTTCGCAACCCGTTGGCCGGACCTTTCTTGATTGGCATTAGCCCGGGAGCCACGTTGGCCATGGCTTTGGGTTTGTTCTGGGCCGAACAGCAATGGGGCTGGCTACTGGGAACCACTGAACAGATTTTACTGGCCCTTGGGGGCGCCTTTTTGGCCTTGCTCTTGCAATTGGGTCTGGCACGTAAGCACAGCCACCCCTACCAATTGCTGTTGGTGGGCATGGTCTTGAGCTTTGTTTTCGGAGCGGCCACCGACCTGCTTCAAAATGTCGCCAGCGCCGAACGACTCAAAATGTTCTCTCTTTGGAGCATGGGCTCATTTGAACGAGTCACCCTCGAAAGCCTGCCCAGCATAGTGGGCCTTTTCATGGGGTTATTGGCCCTGGCGCTGATGATTTCAACCCGAATGGATGCCTACCTGTTGGGTGACCTATACGCTCAGAGCGGCGGATTGTCCTTGAAAAAGACCAGGCATTGGATGATTGCTGGAGGCGCCGTAAGCGCCGCATGTATGACCGCCATTTGCGGCCCTATATCGTTTATCGGATTGGTAGCGCCGCACATTGCGCGTGAATTGTTGAGCTCAGCTAGTCACCGCAAACTCATTTTGCACAGCGCTGTTTGG
>JALRLA010000045.1 GCA_023254645.1 Bacteroidia bacterium | reverse complement strand
CCGATAACAACCCTCGTTTGCGTACAGCTATGCAAAACGCAAAAGGGGTGAACATGCCCAAAGACCGTGTTGATGCGGCCATTAAGCGTGCTAGTAGCAAGGGTGAAGGCAACTTCGAGGAAATTCGCTACGAAGGGTACGGCCCCAATGCCGTGGCCATTTTGGTGGAAACTGCTACCGATAACGGCACTCGTACCGTAGCCAACGTGCGCATGCACTTCAACAAATGCGGAGGTACCATGGGCAAAACGGGTTCATTGGACTTTGTTTTTACCCGCAAAGGGGTATTTACCTTCGCCAAAGAGAGCCTGGCTGCAAAAGATTTGGAGGAGTTTGAATTTGAACTCATCGACCATGGACTGGAAGATTTGGCCTTTGACGACGAGTTGGTGTATCTCTATTGTGGATTCACTGAGTTCGGTATGATGCAAAAAGCGCTGGAATCAATGGGCTTGGAGCCCAAGTCGGCTGAACTGCAGTACATTCCCAATAGCTGGGTCGATCTGGACGACGAGCAGGCCAAAGATGTATTGGATTTGATCGACCGTCTAGAAGGCGATGACGACGTTCAAAACGTCTACCACAACCTGCGCTAATCTAGCGAGGGCAAGACAAGCATTCTTGGGGCTTAGGCTCAGGCAGCACAGCTCCTACTTTCAATCGAAATTCAGGTCGGGTCGGGTCGTTCGTGACCACCCAAATGGTTTGATTGCTGTAGCCCGTTTTTTGAGCGGTATTGAACAATACTTTTACATCCAGACTGGATCCAGGGGCGATAACGGCCGCTGGGTAGGTTTTCTGTGTGCCGATGATGCGAAACTGAGGGGATTCCAAGCTGAGGCAGCCGCATTCAGGGAATATCTCCTTTATGACCAAGTCGCTCGCTCCTGAATTGCTAAAAATGAATGTGGTGCTGACGATGTCTCCGGGTTGGGTTTCTCCGAATTGGTGTTCAGTCTTGTTTAACTCCACCTTGGGCAGTTTCTTCAATTGTTTGTTGTTGTAGACCGGGAAGTACTGCTTGCGGTTGTAGGTAACATAAATGCCGGTGTATGGCATTACGGGGTTGTCGGTGCTGAGCGGGATTTGGGTAGCGCCAAACCCATAAGGACCCATGGCTGTGCCGTCAACGGCAATCGTGATTCGTGCTGACTGCCCGGGCTCGATGCCCTCGGGTACTTTGATGAATCTCACAAATGGCGGAAGTTGTCCCTCTCCAGGTAGAGTAAAGTGCGTGCTGTAGGGGGTGCTATTGGTGATTCGAATGCTCTGGGTGTCTATGCGATTGTCGAACAGTGGGTCAAAGCTCAGGCTGTGCTTGTCGAACTCCAATCGTCCCAAGTCGGGTATTTCAACCCCGGAATGCTGAACCCCATCGCGTATGACTTCTCCGCGAATGTCCAAATGCACAAAGGGAGTATTGACCGCGTTGCAATAAACGGTAACGGTTTTGCTAAACCCGCCGATTCGCCCGGTGGTTTCATACGAAGTTTCTACAAAGCCCTTTTCTCCAGGGGCAATGGCTCCGTTGGTCCAGGCCGGAGTGGTGCATCCGCAGCTGCTTTCTACGCGCTGTATGTGCAAGTCCTTGTCGCCTGTGTTGGTGAACTCAAAGCGGTGAACGGCAAAATGCTGATCTTCCTGAACCTGACCATAGTCGTGCATGCGGTTGACAAATTCGATTCGGGGACCCGATTCATCAAGCTGAATTTGGGCCTGTACCCAAAAGGGGAGAAGGAAGCTGGTCAGGAAGGAGAAAACCGTGCGTGTGCGCATATATATACAAAGGTACAAAACTAGTTTTCAGACGAAGCGGGAGGGGGCAGAGTTGCCCGAATAAGTCAGCTATTTTGTCGAATACTCATCAACTTGTTGATTTTCAATGAATGCTCGCTCTTAATTGGCATCCAAACAGGGCGAAAATCTCGCTTTGTCAGGGGCCCGCAAACCCAAGGGCCACGGGCGCTTGGAAATTGGATGAAAAATTTCAGGAACCTGTTGATATTGCGAAATAATCG
>JALRLA010000364.1 GCA_023254645.1 Bacteroidia bacterium | reverse complement strand
TCGGCTGAAATTCAATGATTTGGCTTTGTCCAAATTCATGGCTTCGAAGGGAGTTTCTGGCCCTATTTCGCAAACTTGCAAATGGGTGGGATTGATCAATACCCCGCGCAGTACATAGGGATACAAAATGCCGGTTCCGGGTTCGGGTACAGGTTCTTTGTAGGTCGTAAATACGATATCCCAAGCCGACTTGTGTAGGGGCTCGTTTTGCACATCGTTTTTCTTGGCGAACGAGTAGTAGACGTAGTTTTTTTCTTCATTCACCTTCATGTAGGTGGTGAAACGGGGAGTGGTTTCTGGGAGGTAGCCCCAGCGAAAGCTATAAACACCTGCTCTGTAACCCGTCAATTGAATCTTGATGTAACGCTGGGAGCCCAAGCTATCGTCGCCACGATCCAATACATAAACCGTTGATTGCGCGGAATAATGTCCAGGAGATTCGTATTGGAAGGGATCGCCGAATGCCATTGAATCTTGGTTGCCATTGAGCACATCGATGGCCCAGTTGGCTGTCGGTAATTGGTCGAGTCCTACTTGGCCGTAATCCAGATTGGCGAAGGCCGCCAAACTGAAGGCTTGGTTTTTGCCGCCGTTGATGATGAGGTGGGGCTTGGAATCGCAAGCAAAGGCGATGTCCCACAATCCAAAGGCATTGCTGCTGCCGGTTTGTGAGCCAATGTGAAACCAAATCTGGTTTTCATAATTCTCGCCCATCGCAAATTCACGGGTCTGCAAGCCAGCAGGAACCTGAGGTTGAGGATACAAGGGCTCCTCTTTTTCACAGGCGGTTAGTGACCAGGAAAGTAAGCTTAAAAAACTCCAGAAGATGAGTAGGGATGGGCGCTTCACAATGATTTTACAAAGTTACCTTAAGGGCCAAGAAGAGGGAGCGGCCAGGAGAAATATTGAGATTTTGTGACGCAGTGTTGTGAGGAGTGCTCAATAGGCCTATCGCGCCAATTCGGCGAACACCCAGTGCATTGTTGCAACCCAGTTGAACAGAAATTGGAATAATCTGTTTTCCGGTTTGCCACTGCAGCGTTTTAGCTAATACGACATCGACCATGGAGAATTGCTCGATGGAGTAAGTGTTGCCGTTGGCGTAAAACCCGCGTTGTTGGCCATTGAATTTGGTGTAGACGTTGGCGCTAATGTCTGGCGAAGGCCATCTGTATTCTAGGTTCCAAACGGCCTGAACAGAATTCCAGCCCTGTTGCTGGCTGCTGGTGTCTATTTGAATCTGCGATCTCACCCAAGTTCCTGACAGCTTGGTGCTCCAGTTTGCTCCGTAGTATTCAAATTGCGGAGTAAGACCCTGGGTTTGAAGTTTGCCTATGTTGATGTACTGGTAATAGTTGTATCGCTGGTCCAAGAGCGCCAGTTCAATTCGGTTGTCGACGTTGTTGTAGAACCAGTTGGTCTTGAAAACGGCACCTAAGCCATTGGCAAAAGAATGGCGGTATTCAATGGTGGCCGTGTAGTTGTCGCTTAGCTCGGGTTGAAGTTGAGTGTTGCCGTGAATGTTGTGGTTGATATCGACAAACAAGAAGTACAACTCTTTCAAACTCGGAGCTCGGAAAGCTTTGGCGGCCGATCCTCGCAAGGTCAAATGGGGGCTGATTTGCCATTTGCTTTGAATGGAAGGGATGAACGGGGATATGTTCCAATTGGATTCGCTGGAAAGGGCTCGTCCAAATTGATTGTTGAGGGACCATCGGGCAGATGGTCGAATTTGCCACCAAGAGCGAATGTGCCATTCCGCACTGGCAAATACGGCTACAGAATAAAGCGGTGATAAGCCCTTGATGCGGTGGCTGCTCAAAGTCTCTGCGTTGGCCTCATACCCGGTAAGCCAATTCAATCGGTGGCTGCCTCTTGAACCTATGATGGCACGGCTATTCAACTGCCTGTTAAGGGTAGTGTCTTGGTCTTCTGGGCCCGTTAGATTTTCGTTTCCAGTCACCAAATTTCTCCAGTAAGAAACCTTGTCTCGATTGTAAAAATTGGCGCTGTTTTGCCAGTTCAAATCGCAGTTTGGGCCCAAATGAATCAAGCTGTTGTGGCTGAAATCCAATCGTTCTGTGTAGTAGTAGTTGGTGTAGCCGCCAACAGAGGTCAAATTGGATTCAGCATTGCTGCGGTCGGTCAACTTTTCATAGAAATGCTGGACTTTCCATTGGTGTTCGGCCTTATCGGCTCGGTATTGGAGCTGGGCCCCGCTGAAAATTTTGGTCTTAGGCCTCCAATCCATCATACGGGTACTGGGGTCCAAGTCGTAGCCATAAGAAAACTGGCGTCCGGCAAATCCAGAAATGCCCCAATTCTTGTACCTCCATTGCCCACTGGCATCAAAGTTTCTCCATCCGACGCTATTGCCATAGGCATGGGCGTCCAAGCGCAGTCCTGGTTGGTCAGGTTTTTTGGAAATGATGTTGATCAAACCGCCGATGGCATCTGAACCGTAAATGACGCTCATAGGGCCTTCGACGATTTCAATGCGATCGATTTGGTGGGTCGGAATTTGAGACAAATCGATGTTTCCATTCAAGCGGCCAATCATGGGAACACCATCGATGAGAATTTTGACGTCTGCTCCACTCATGCCCTGCAACTGAACCCCGCTGCCCAGTACAGCATCTTGGGTAATGTTGATGTTAGATTGATTTTGGAGAACTGCATCCACGCTTTGCGCACCCATGGCCGCGATTTTCTTGGAGGAGATGACCTCGACCGAATACAGGGTTTTACTAATGGCCTGAGGGTTGATGGCCCCTGTGATGGAAATGGGGTCAATGCGTTCGTCTCGATTGGTTAGGGTCAGGGTAATCACGCCCTCTGCTGGAACGATTTGTACTGTAAAAAGCTGATTGAGATAGGCTAGATTCTGAGGGACGACTTCAATCTCGCTAGGCAGCATATGGGGAATGTGAACCTGGCTCAAACTATCGGTTTGGAACCAAAAACTCTGAGAATTGCCCAGAGGATGAACCGTTACTTGGCAAATGCCCACTGCCTGCCCTTGAGAATTGACAATGATCAATTGCAAACTGCTGTCAATGGCCGCGCGCTTCTCTGCAAATTTGGGTTGTCCAAAAATGGCAATAGGTAGCCCCAGGGCTGTCAGAAGCAAAAGCAATCGAAGGCGTCTCAAAGCTTGATGATGGTTTGGCTGCTTACTTGACCGTTTTGGGCAATTTTTAGCACATACCTACCACTCGGTAGGTGCTGGATAGGCATAGTAATTACGGGAGCTGAGCCATTTTGCAGAGTGATTTGCCCAGAACTCGCCACGCACTGGCCTTGACTGTTGAAAAGGGTTAATTCGGCCGCTTCAACTGAAGAAATAGGAATGAACAATTGATCCAAAACCGGGTTAGGGAAGGCCTTGGCCATGTCTAAAGTTTTGGGTTCAATGAGGTTCAAGGTCTGGGCCAATGGCCAAAACTCGAAGACAATCTTGCCTGTGTTTTCCCCCTCGAACTTGAGGAAATGAAAAATCGCCTGGGTACTGTCGTTGTCCAACCAATAACTCAACTCGGGTTTCACCGACCAAGTTTGAGATTGGCTATCCAATGCCTTCCAGTTCGATCCTATAGAATTCAGATCAAAGAAAGTCGCACCCTGGTAAGCCCAAGAAGAATCCAAGGCCCATTGCCAAGAGTGATTCTCAATCGGCTTCACCCGCAAACTTGGCGAGGACTGCACCCCGACAACAATGTTGGGATTCCAAACATTCTGGGTCGAATCCCACTGGGGTTCGGCATATTGCGTAAATCGCAAGTCCCATTCATCTTTTAATGGCTCCACGTTGAATTGGCCTTGAGCAAAAGAGTAGTACTTGTGGTGGCGTTTTCCCGCCACGCTCTGCAAAAGGGTGTCTTTCTTGGCGGGGCTACCATCAAAGGTTTGGGTTTGAAAGATCAGGTCGCCATTGATTTTTTGGACGACCGGCCAGAACTTCATGACAGCTTGGCCATCCTTTATCAATAGGAACAAAGAGTCACCCACCACCTCATGGGTATTGGGGTTATAGACACCCCAAGAAAAATCCCAAACGTTTTTGCTGTTTTTCGTGCGATTGAAGGCCCCCAATAGATGATTTTCGGGCGAATTGAAATACATGGGCCAAGACTTCCAATTGCTAGTGTCCATGCTTGACCAATCGGCAATGCTTCCATTGGGGTATTGGCGAAGCTCCCAGCCTTTCACGTGATTCAAGCGCAAGCAATTGTCTCTGGATACCGTCGTATGGGCCAAATCCCAATCGGCGATTCCGCTTGCTTTGGTTTCGCCTTGGCTCAATGAATAGAATACCTCATTGGAAAAATTCGAACCCAATGAAACGCTGTCGATGATCAATTGTCCATAAGTCTTTGTTTGAGAGGCTATTAAGGAAATGAAAAAAAGGCATTTTGCGATTTTGTTTTGGCTGCGATTCATTGCGCTACAAAGGTACTCTTGGCCTCAAGCGGGCTTGTTTTTGGCTCGTCATAAAATTGTCAAACGCCCCATGGGGTTTCGGGCTCTGCATTCGTGGGTTCCGTTTGCCTGGAGTACCTTTGCGCCATGGCCAAAATAAGCATCAACATCAAGCAAGGGTCGTTGTCGAAGTCGGAACCGGTTTTGGGGATTGATTTGGGAACTACCAACAGTTTGGTGGCTTGGGTGCCACCAGGAGAACGAGATCCGCAAATTCTGGAATCTTCTGAAGGCCGATTGACCCCCTCGGTTTTGTATTTCCCAGAAAACCAAGCTGAGCCACTGGTCGGTAAAATGGCTTGGGACGCCTTGGAATCTCAGCCGGAGCGTTGCGTTCGAAGCGTGAAGCGATTGCTTGGAAAGAGCGCTCAAGATGTTCAAAAACACTGGGGTTACCGCTTGGTGGAAACCAGTGAAGAAGCCTTGGTTCAAGTAGAGGTCGATGGTCGCTACTACGATCCCATTCACTTGTCTTCCTTGATTTTGAAAGAACTCAAGCGAAAGGCCGAAGGGGCTTTTGGTCAGTCGGTCAGTAAGGCAGTGATCACGGTGCCTGCCTACTTCAATGATTCCCAGCGTCAAGCCACTCGGGATGCCGGAAAATTGGCTGGATTGGAGGTTTTGCGCATAGTGAATGAGCCCACCGCGGCAAGTTTGGCTTACGGGTTGAATATCGGTGCCGAATCCCGCACCATTTTGGTCTATGACTTAGGGGGTGGAACCTTTGATGTGAGCATACTCCACTTGGAAGATGGGGTGTTTGAAGTGTTGGCTACTCACGGAGATACTGCATTGGGCGGAGATGATTTGGATCTTCGAATCGCTCAATGGTGGATGCAGCAGCACTCCTTGGAGGGCATAGACAATGGCATTCGCTTGCAACACATGGCCGAACGCGCCAAGATGCAGTTGAGTCAGGATGCAGACAGTCCTTTTTCAGTAGCGTTTAATGCCGATGTTGCCTTAGAACTGAATTATGCCAAGTTGTGTGAACTGGCCGAACCGTGGATGCAAACCACTTGGAAATCGGTAGACAGAGCTTTGGCTTTGAGTGATCTAGTCGAAACCGATATCGATGAAGTTGTATTGGTTGGAGGAAGCACGCGTTTCCCAGAGATTGCCCGCCAATTGGCCAAGCGATTTGATCACTGCCGAGTCAACAGTGAAGTCAATCCCGATGAGGTTGTCGCTCTAGGGGCGGCCATCGAAGCCGATGTATTGGCTGGAAACAGAACCGATGTACTTCTCTTGGATGTGACGCCCTTGTCTTTGGGAATTGAGACAGCGGGGAATTTGATGGATGTCATCATTCCCCGAAACAGCAAGATTCCGACCCGCTTGGCCCGGGAATACACCACTTCGGTTGACGGCCAGGTGAACTTGAAAATTGCCGTATACCAAGGAGAACGAGAATCGGTGTTGCACAACCGGAAGTTGGGAGAGTTTGTTCTCTCTGGAATTCCAGCCATGCCCGCCGGTTTGCCCAAAATTCAAATCAGTTTCGCCATCGATGCGAATGGCTTGCTCCAAGTCAGTGCCAAAGAATTGCGCAGTGGAATGGAGCAAAGCATAGAGGTCAAGCCCCAGTACGGTTTGACTGATTCAGAGGTGGAGCAGCGCTTGTTGGAGAGCATGCAACACGCCCAAAACGATTTGGAGGAACGCATGCTCATAGAGGCGCAAAACGAAGCTCAGCAAATTTTGTATGCCACCGAGCGATTCTTGGAAAAGCATGCTCAGCATTTGTCGACTGAAGAAATTCATATCACGCGGCAACGGTGCGACGAATTACGGGGTCTATTGTCCCAAGGAGATCGCAACCGATTGCTGGCTTCCATTGAAGCTCTGAATGAGGTGACCAAGCCATTTGCCGAGCGCATCATGGACATTGCGGTTTCTGAAGCCCTCAAAGGAAAAAAACTGTAGCATGAACCTACGTCTTGTCATACTGATCGCATGGAGCGCCCTCGGCTGCCGCCTCGGGCTCGCCCAAGATGCCAGTGTGGACCGAGAATGGGAACAGCGCCAAAATTTTGGCCTCAAAATGGGCATCGGGCTTAACAGTATGTACGGAGGGGAGCTGCGCAACCCCAGACCCCTCTTGGGTTATCAAACTGGTTTTTTTTGGCACGGTGATCCGACAATCAGACGCAAGTGGGATCCCCAATTGGGCCTCGATCTGCGCTTGAGAGGCAGCAATTTTGCCAATGCCCGCCCCACCGATACCGTCATCAACTCGGCCTATACCCGTATCTCTTTGATTAGCTTGGATGCGCCCGTATTGATAAACATACGATTGAAACCGGATCTTGTTTTGAGACCTAAATCCAAAGAGCAATACCGATGCTTGCAATTGGGTGTGGTGACTTCATTGAACTTTCGTTCGGTGATTTTTAAAGGCCCCAATCGCATTCCCGCTCAGGCAGATGTGTTTTTGGACCAGTGGGAAAATCTTCCCTTAAAGCCCATAGAAACAGCACTTCATTTGGGATACCAAACCCGAGGGGCATCTACCGGTGTGCAGTGGTCTCTAAACGTGGGCATCACCGATCTGAACGACAATTTTTTGTTGGAAGGGTTGGCTCCAGTTACAGGTAATGGCCTGCGCATTTCAACCTGGGCCTTGCAGTTCGCGTTGCTGTTTTAACTTTGCGCTGCCAACATCCTGTTCGGATCAAACATGCCTAGCGTCGCCTTTTATACCCTCGGTTGCAAACTCAATTTTTCGGAGAGTTCTACCATGGCCAAGCAATTGGCAGAGAAGGGGTTTGAGCGAAAAGAATTTCAAGATTCGGCCGATCTGTATGTGATCAACACCTGCAGCGTCACAGACCACGCCGACCGCAAATGCAAAAAGGTGGTGGCTGAGGCCTTACGCTACAATCCAGACGCTTACATCGTTGTAGTGGGTTGTTACGCGCAATTGAAGCCCCAAGAAATTGCTGAGATTCCCGGCGTTGACTTGGTGTTGGGCGCCGCTGAAAAATTTCAGCTTCTGGATCACTTGCACAGTTTGAGCAAGGAAGAAAAAGCCCGCACCTACAACCAACCCATCAAAGAAACCCGTGAATTCGTGCCTGGTTTTTCAGAGGGCGATCGCACCCGCAGCTTCCTGAAGGTTCAAGATGGCTGCGATTATTTCTGCACCTTTTGCACCATTCCCCTGGCTCGAGGCCGCAGCCGCAGCGCTGACATTGCTGAAACGGTCAAGAGGGTAGAAGAAGCCGCTCAAACTGGGGCTAAAGAAGTGGTGTTGACCGGAGTGAATTTGGGTGATTTCGGTGTGGGGCACGGTCAGACCTTTTACGAGTTGGTTCAAGAATTGGACAAAATCGGCGGCATCGAGCGCTTCCGCATATCCAGCATTGAGCCCAATCTTTTGAGCGATGAGATCATACGATTCGTAGCCCAAAGCCAAAAATTCGTACCGCATTTTCACATTCCGCTGCAAAGTGGAAACGATGAAATATTGAAGCGCATGCGCCGCAAATACCTTCGAGACGTATATGCTTCAAGAGTGGCTTTGATCAAAGATCTTATGCCACAGGCCTGCATTGGCGTAGACATCATAGTGGGTTTTCCTGGTGAAACCGACGAGCATTTTCAGGATACGTTTGACTTCGTTCACGATCTTGATGTGTCCTATTTTCACGTGTTCCCTTATAGCGAGCGCCCCAATACCACCGCGCGAAAAATGGCCGGTCGGGTTCCCTTGGGGGTTCGGCAAGATAGGGTCACTCAACTGCGCAGCTTGAGCGAGAAGAAGCGGCGTCAATTTGCCGAATCTCAGCTGGGAAAGACCTTGAATGTATTGTTCGAAACCGAAGACCGAAAAGGCATCATGCAGGGTTTTACCGAGAATTACGTCAAAGTGCAAGCCACCTATGATCCCTTGTTGGTCAATACGGTTGTGCCGGTCCAACTCGAACGGCTCGACGCCGAAACAAACGCCAGTGGCTTGATTTTAAATTAAGCCCCATAGGTTTTGTGGCCCGTGTACCGGGTTGTAATTTGCAGCGTGTTTCCGACCCTGTACCATGCTTTGAAAGACCTGCTAGGCTTGAATATTCACGCCTTGGAAATGGTCAACACCTTTGGCTTTTTCGTGGCCTTGGCCATTGGGGCTGCTTTCGCGGTCATGGCGGCAGAATTCAAGCGCCGCACCCAGTTGGGGCAAATGCCCACCGTTCCGGTGAAAACCATAACCGGCCAAGCTTATCCCGCCTCAGACTACGCCTTGAATGGCTTGTTTGCCTTCCTTTTTGGTTACAAAGTGCTTTGGGTCATGACTCAATCGGGCGAGGGTTTTGTGCCACAAGAACATTTGGCCACCAGTGAGGGAAGCCTGTTGTGGGGCCTGGTTTGTGCCGCCGCCTTTTTGGGATGGCGGTATAGGGAAGACAAAAAACAGCGTTTGCCAAAGCCGGTAGAAAGCATTTCTCAAGAAGATGCTTCTTACCACATGGGCAGTATTACTACAGCCGCCTTGCTCTTCGGGTTCTTGGGTGCCAAGGTGTTCCACCTCTTGGAAAACTTGGATACCTTTCGCCTGGATACGCTGCTTGTCGACTTGTTTACCTCCGGCGGATGGACCTTTTACGGGGGGCTCATCGGTGGCGCTGCTGCTGTTTTGGTGTACTCAAACCGCAAGGGATTGAACTGGCGCTATGTGCTCGATGCAGGTGGTCCTGCCATGATGTTGGCCTACGGCGTGGGTCGCTTCGGATGCCATTTTTCAGGCGATGGAGATTGGGGTGTGGCCAACCTCAAACCCAATCCCGGTTTGCCCGATTGGCTTTGGGCCTACAAATACCCCCACAATGTGTTGGGTCGAGATTACCCACTGCCTGGAATGGAGCGCATTGCCGATTGCCAAGGGCGCTATTGCCATCAATTGGTCGATCCTGTTTGGCCGACCCCTTTGTATGAGGCCCTCATGGCTCTGGCTTTGTTTGCCATCATCTGGTACCTGATTCGACCAAGGGTGAAAGGCGCGGGCCAATTGTTTTCGGTTTATTTGGTGTTTGCTGGCGTGGAACGCTTTTTGATTGAATCGATTCGCGAGCATGGCGAAAGTCTGTACTCGGTGGGAACGCTGGTGTTCTCCCAAGCGCAGATGATTTCGATTGTGCTCCTAGCTTTAGGTACAGCATCATGGTTCTTTTTCGCTCCAAACAAGAAAAACGCCGCTTCCTCTTAGTGGTTTTCTGGGCTTTTTTAAGCCCTTGCTTGCGCGCCCAATCGGTAGATACCGTCTATTTGGAGCGCATGGATCCTATATTCATCAGTTCCAACATGGACGAGGCTCGCCGCAAGGAGTACGAGTTGCTCAAGCGTCGAGTGCGCAAAACCTTGCCATACGCGAAGATGGCGGCCGCACGCATGCGTGCCATGGAAGACAAGTTGAATGGCATTCAAGGCCGCCGAGCCCGAAATCAGTACATCAAGCAATGCGAAACCGCCATCAAAGACATGTACATGGAACAACTCAAGAACCTCACGGTAGGCGAGGGCCAAGTGTTAATGAAGTTGATTCACCGCGAAACTGGGAGTACTACTTGGGAGATCATGAAAGGCTATCGGGGTACAACCGAGGCACTCATGTGGCAGGTTTTCGGTTCGTTTTGGGGGCACAACTTGAAAGTGGAATTTGATCCCGGCATTGATTACCAAATCGAACACATCATTCAGTTCGAACGACTGGAATGATCAAGATTTTTTCAGCAGACTCCAAAGCAAAATAGGACCGCCTATCAGCGCACTGACGGCATTGACCTGCAGCAGTTGGTGCTGCATCAGATGGTGAGCCAAGAAATCAGCGGTCGTAGCCAGAAAGGCCCCCCAAACAGCGCTGTGCAAAATGAGTTTGCGGTGACTAGCTGAGCTCAACAATTCACGCGCAATGTGCGGCGCTACCAATCCGATAAACGATATAGGGCCGCAAATGGCGGTCATCCATGCGGCGCCTACGGCGCCTCCAGCGATCATCCAATGCCGCGTCTTTTTCAAAGACAAACCTCCGCTCTGAGCGTATAGGTCACCCAATAGGTAGGCATCCATTCGGGTGGAAATCATCAGGGCCAAGGCCAATAATCCAATGAAGAGGCCCACAATGCTGGGCAGACTTTCGAGGGTCACTCGTTCAAAGGAACCCATGCTCCAAAGCGAGAACATTTTGAGCCGTTCGGCGCTGGCGACATTTTGAAGCAGGTCGGTGGCCGCTCCA
>JALRLA010000290.1 GCA_023254645.1 Bacteroidia bacterium | reverse complement strand
TTCAAGCGTGTTCCTGAAGCCATGATGACCTTCATTCCTGTACCTTTTGTGGTGATTTTGTTGGCTGTTTTGGTGGCCAAGACTGATTTGTACCACTGGGCCCATTACGAGCACTTGCATTTGAGTGCGGGTGATGCGGGTTACGACAAGGTATTGGATGGCAAGAGTGGATTCTTGAACTCTGGAATGTTGATTGGTTTCCCCACTGTATTGGTAGCCATTTGGTATTTCTTAGGTCGCAAATTGCGCGGTTTGTCATTGAAAGAAGACAAGGCAACCAAAGGAGATGTAAGCTTCTTCAAGAAGAGCATTCGCTTCTCTGCTGGTTTTGCTGTGTTGTTTGGTTTCACCATCAGCATCATTGTTTGGTTGTTCATCATGAGCGTTGACGCTCATTGGTATTCGACCATCTTCGGTGTATACAACTTCATCTCCATGTGGGTGACCACCATTTCGATCATCGCCTTGTTTGTGGTGTATTTGAAAAAGGCGGGTTACTTGCACTTGGTATCAGACGAACACATCCATGACTTGGGTAAATTCATGTTTGCCTTCACTATTTTCTGGGCCTATGTATGGTTGAGCCAGTATTTGTTGATCTGGTACGCACACATCCCTGAAGAAATGTACTATTACCAGATTCGTTTTGAAGATTACAAAGCCAATTTCTTGGGCAACTTGATCTTGAACTTCTGTTTGCCTTTCTTGTTCTTGTTGATGCGTTCGGCTAAGCGATTCCGCCCCTTGTTGGTGACCATCGCTGTGACTATGTGCTTGGCTCACTACCATGACATCTGGTTCAATGTATTCCCTGGCGTATTTGGCCCTGGAATGCAGGTAGGATTCTTGGAAATTGGAATGTACATGACCTTTGCTGGTTTGTTTATCTACTGGGTGTTGACGGCTTTGAGTAAAAACGGATTGGTTCCTGTGAACCATCCTTACTTGGAAGAATCGGCCCACCACGACGTAGGAGTCTAATCAAATACTCGAAACTGATACGAAAAAGGGCCACCAAGTGTGGCCCTTTTTCGTATCAAAGCCTATATAAACCTTAATTTTGCAACCCATGGAATTATCAGCCAAGTACAATCCAGCCGAAGTAGAAGGCAAGTGGTACAGCTACTGGCTCGAACAGAAAATGTTCGAGTCCAAACCCGATGATCGCAAGCCCTATACGGTGGTCATACCTCCGCCTAACGTGACAGGGGTGCTGCACATGGGGCATATGCTGAACAATACCATTCAAGATGTCTTGGTTCGACGTGCTCGCATGCGCGGGTACAATGCTTGCTGGGTGCCTGGTACGGACCACGCTAGTATTGCTACCGAGGCCAAAGTGGTCAAATTGCTGGCTTCACAGGGCATTCAAAAGCGTGACCTCAGCAGAGAAGAGTTTTTGACTCACGCTTGGGAATGGAAAGAAAAATATGGGGGTATCATTCTGGAACAACTCAAGAAACTCGGTTCCAGTTGCGATTGGTCGCGTACGCGCTTCACCATGGAGCCGAGTTTGTACAAAGCCGTCGTCGACGTATTTGTTGATCTCTACAAGAAAGGATTGATTTACCGAGGCACCAAAATGGTGAACTGGGATCCCCAAGGATTGACAACCTTGAGCGATGAGGAAGTAATCTTCCGTGAGATTCAGGATAAGCTATACTATGTCAAATACTCGGGTGTTGATTTTGAAGGCACCTTGCTCGTAGCTACGGCTAGACCTGAGACCATTGCGGGTGATGTGGCGGTTTGTGTCAATCCCAATGATGAGCGCTACGCCAGTCTAATTGGCAAACAGGTGCGCGTGCCTTTGATCAAACGTGAAGTTCCCATCATCG
>JALRLA010000062.1 GCA_023254645.1 Bacteroidia bacterium | reverse complement strand
AGAATCTCATCGATCTCAGGGTATTGGGGGCGCGTTGTTTGAAACCTGTTTGGATTTTGCCCGAGAAAAGAACTTTAGCAGAATGGTCTGGCAAGTATTGGATTGGAACCAAGAGGCTCATCGTTTTTATCAGCGATATGGTGCATGGTTTGATGCCGGCTGGTGGAATGCGGGTATAGATTTATCCACATGACTCTAAGGGTATTCGTTTGGATCCTGGGATTGCTAAACGCGGCTCTCCTAATAGTATTTGCTTACGGGCCTCCGCAGCATGATTGGGGATTGACTCCAAGGATGATGTCATCGGCTTGGACCCTGTTGACCGGTTCTTGGTTTCATGCCGATACAGAGCACTTATTTGGGAATTTGATTTCCATCAACGCCCTGTTATTCGGCGTTTATTTCACATGGCCTCGCCAATCTCTTAGATTGTTGTTGTGGTCATGGATACTGAGCTCCCTTCTATTGTTTATGATAGGTCAACCAGGGAGCCGACACATAGGGGCCTCTACCTGGGTATACTCATTGGGCTTTTTCTTGATGTTTCAAGGCTTGTTTTACTCTCATGCGCTTTATCGCCGTATGGCCTTCGCTGCGGTATTGTGGTACGGCAACATGTGGCAAGGCATGATTCCTCTTTTGGTACCAGAGAATGTGAGTTGGGAAGGGCACTTGTCGGGGGCTGTCTCTGGGCTCCTTTATCTAGGGGTGTTCCGCAAGTCCATGCAAAGCCAGGCCCTTCATTCGGTTACCATTGATGGATTGGAAGGGTCAGAGGAGGAGGAAAATCCTTACGATCAGCTTTGAGCTTCTTCGGGCTCTTCGAATAAGAACAGGAAGGCAATGGCCACGGCCAATGAATAGGCGGCAAAAGCCAGCCAGATGCCCTGCCAGTCCTTGCTGCCATTGGCGTCTTCAAAGAAACGGCTGATCACCCATCCGCTGCTAAGGCTACCCAAAACGGCACCAAAGCCGTTGACCATCATGGTGAATAAGCCTTGGGCGCGGGAACGAATGCTGGGGTCTGCACTTTTTTCGATATACAAGCTCCCAGATACATTGAAGAAATCGAAGGCCATGCCGTATATGATGCAGGAGGTTACGATCATCCACAATCCGGGACCAGGGTTCCCGTAAGCCAGCAAACCGAAACGCAAGACCCAGGCAATCATGCTGATCAACATCACTTGTTTGATGCCAAATCGGCGCATGAAGAAAGGAATGGCGAGAATGAACAGCGTTTCGCTGATCTGCGAGATGCTCATGATCATGGCCGGGTATTGAACCGCTAGAGATTTGGCATATTCAGCCTGGCCGTCAAAGCCGTGCAAAAAGGTATCGCCATAGGCATTGGTCAGCTGCAAGGCAGCACCCAACAACATGGAGAACAAGAAAAAGACCGCATAACGCTTTTCCTTGAGCAAGGCGAATGAATCCAAGCCCAAGGCCGACCAAAGACCCTTTTTGCGGGTTTCTTTGCCCAATGGGGGGCAATCAGGGAAGGTAAAGGCGTACAAGCCCAACAATATGCTCACTGCGGCCCCGAGGTAAAACTGATTGGCTGAAGTTTCATTGTGAGTGAGACTAACCGTCCATAAGGCGACGATAAACCCGACGGTACCCCATACACGAATGGGAGGGAAGGCCTTGACAACATCTTCGCCTTTGCTGCTCAGTAGGTGATAACTCACCGTATTGGAAAGCGAAAGCGTGGGCATATAGAAAACCATGGTGAGCAGAATGCGCCAAAACATATCTGCCGGGCTGGTCGCGCTGGGAACATAATACAAACCGATTCCCGCTAAAATGTGATACAGACCGTAGAGTTTCTGAGCCGAAAGGAATCGATCGGCAATGATTCCCGAAATGGCGGGCATGAACAGGGCTGCAATTCCCATAGTGGAGAAGATGACTCCAAAGTCTTGAGAGTCCCATTTTTTGGTGGTAAACCAGTATGCTCCGATGGTGATGAGCCAGCATCCCCAGACAAAAAACTGGAGAAAACTCATGAGGGTTAAGCGAAAGCGAATCACAAGTTGGTTGGTTGAATGAGGGTGTAAAATCGCCTTTTTTTAGGAAAGCGCAAGGCTTATTTCTATGCCATCGATCATGGCGTGAATGGCCTTGATGTGAATCTCCTGCGCCCGGTCGGCAAATTCGCTGTGAGGGGCTCGAATTTCAATGTCCAAGGCATCTTTCATTTTGCCGCCGTCTTTTCCGGTTAGCCCGATGCAGGTCATGCCGAGATCTTTTGCTGTTGCGATGGCGTTCAAAACGTTTGTGCTATTGCCGCTGGTAGAAATTCCAAGCAGAATGTCACCGGGTCGCCCCAAGGCTTCGACGTAACGAGAGAAAACGTATTCAAACCCATAGTCATTGCCCACGCAAGACAGGTGACTGGGGTCGGAGATGGCCATCGCGGCCAAGGCTTTTCGATTGTTGCGGTATCGACCGCTCAATTCTTCAGCAAAGTGCATAGCGTCGCAATGGCTGCCACCGTTACCACAAGCGATGATCTTGTGGCCGCTGCGAAGGCAATGGGCCATGGCTTCTACCGCTTGGTCAATGTGTTTCAATTGCTCCTCATCAGACAGAAACTGATTCAGGATTTCCCGGGCTTGCTCAAAATGGCTGCGTACACGACTCATTGTTTTTTGAATTGGGTCAGTCCGTCTTTTAAGAAGCTGACAAAGGGTTCAACATTGAATTGGAAATAATCAGCTCCCAAAGCGGGTTGGAGCAAATTTTCATCGGCATCCAACAGGCAATACAAAGGCTGTGTGGTTTTGCCAAAATAACACTGTTCGATTTCTGCGTTTTTGTCGCCAAGGGTTTTGACGCGTTTCCCTGTAGCCTTGCCTATGAACTGCTCGGCTTCAGGAAGGACGATTTTCTTGTCGTCCACATACAGGGAAACCACGACATAGTCGTTCTTCAGTATGTTCAGCACAGACTCGTCAGACCATACTTTTTCCTCCATTTTGCGGCAGTTTACACAGCCGTGACCGGTGAAGTCGATGAACAGTGGCTTGCCCAAGGTACGGGCAGCTTGCAGTGCTTCGTCGTAGTCGTAATAACCGGCAATTCCGTGGGGAATGTGCAGCTGGTCGCTGTACTTCGGTGTGCCAATGATGTTTCCTTCTCCGTGGTCAGGGCCTCCCAAACGAAAGTCTTGGGTGCTCATGGGAGGAAGGTATCCGGCGAGACCCTTCAAAGGTGCTCCCCACATGCCGGGTATCATGTATACCACGAAGGTGAAACTCACCACGGCCAAGGCTAGTCGACCCATTCCCAAGAAGGGCAAATCGCTGTCGTGCGAAAATTTGAGTTTTCCAAGCAAATAAAAGCCGAGCAGAGTGAATACGACGATCCAAATGGCTAGATAGATCTCGCGATCCAACAAGCCCCAGTGGTAGGTCTGATCAGGAATGCTCAAAAACTTTAAGGCAAAGGCTACCTCTACAAATCCGAGTACTACCTTGACACTGTTCAACCATCCGCCGCTTTTGGGCAAGTTGTTCAACCAGCTCGGGAACAAGGCCAACAATCCAAAGGGAAGGGCAAAGGCCAATGAGAATCCAAACATGGCCACAATGGGGCGCATGAAATCCTGGCCCGTTACGGCCTCGACCAGAACGGTACCCACAATGGGGCCTGTGCAAGAGAAAGAGACCAAGGCGATGGTTACCGCCATGAAAACGGGTCCCAAGAAACCGCCCTTGTCGGCTTGTTGGTCTACCTTGTTGACGATCCAAGAGGGTAGGGTGATCTCAAAAGCGCCAAAGAAGCTAGCGGCAAACACCAGGAAAATGACGGTGAAGAATACATTAGGCACCCAATGTGTGCTCAACCAGTTGGCGGCTTGAGCCCCAAAGCTAGCGGCGACAATGGTGCCAATGATGGTGTATAAGGCTATGATGGAAATCGAGAATATCAAGGAATCCCGAATGGCTTGAGCCCTTGAATGATTCTTGATGAAAAACGATACGGTCATCGGGATCATTGGGAACACACAGGGGGTGATCAAAGCCGTGAAGCCACTGAGCAATGCCAACAAAAACAAGCCCCAAGCGCCGCTACGGCTTTCTTCAGCCGCCTGGCCATTAAAGGTTTTGGTTTCGCAAGGCTCCATTTTGCCGTTGCTAGAAATGTATCCTTTAGAAGATGGGGTTGTCGCCGAAACAGAGGGGTCAGCGAGAGCCGCTGCCGTATC
>JALRLA010000203.1 GCA_023254645.1 Bacteroidia bacterium | reverse complement strand
GATAGAATTCAAAAGCCCCAAACATATTGCCATGATCGGTGATGGCCACGGCCCGCATATCATCGGCTTTTGCCTTTGAAATCAGCTTGCGTATGTTGGCCGCCCCGTCCAACAGGGAGTACTGGGTGTGAACATGGAGGTGCGAAAAACTCGGCATATTCGGGGTCGATTAACGGTATTCGTAAATGATGGTATCTCCCTTGCGCCCATCGCTTTCCCAGTGCACATTCCACAGCAACTGGTTGTCCTCGTACTCACCGCATTCCTTGACAGATCCGTCTTGGTAATATGACTTATAGGTTCCATGAAAGTAAGCGGCCCCTGTACCCTCATTGACTTGCTTGCCGAAGCGCGCCATTCGCTGTCCTGAGGGGTAATAGTTTTCCTGCCACAATTCTTGCCCTTTTCCATTGTACCAATGAACCGATTGCAATTCCTCTTGACGATTGAATTCCAAAATCACTTTGGCCGTATCGGCTAGGTAGTAACGCTTCCCAAAAAGCGAACTATCGCTGCGGTATTCCACATCAACAATGGCACCCTGGGCCTTGGACAAGCTGTCAAATTCTTGCACATCAAACACATGTGGTTCTGCATCGGGTCTAGAGGAGGAATCTCCACAAGAAACCAGAACGAGGAGCACAGCCAAAAAAGGGAAAAGCGCTTTTTGCATACCCTGCAAGTTATGTCTACTCACACCCTCACTTCAAGTTTCCCATCAACAAGTCATGCACGAGTTATCCCAAGGTTATATTTTTGCGCATGCTCCTGAAAACACTGCAATTGTACAACTTCAAAAACCACGCAGACTTGCGTCTGGATTTTAAGCCCGGTATCAATGCAATCACAGGGTCGAATGGCAGTGGAAAGACCAATGTTTTGGATGCCATTTTCTTTCTGTCAAATGGCAAGAGCTTTTTCAACTCCATTGACAGCCAATTGGTGCGCATGAGCGCCGATTTCTTCAGCATACACGGGTGGTTCGAAGAAGATGTAGACATTTTGGTTCAATTTGATACCCAACGAAAGAAAACCATCAAGCGCAACGAAAAAGCATACAAGCGACTGATTGATCATATTGGGTACCTGCAAACGGTTTTCATCACCCCGTATGACATCGCCTTGGTGAATGAAGGAAGTGAAGAGCGTAGACGCTTCGTCGACTTTACCCTTTGCCAAACATCGCCTTCCTACTTGCAAGCATTGAGCCATTATAAAAAGGCCTTGGATGCGCGAAATGCCTTACTAAAAGCCGCAGAGGGTCGCCCCTTGGATCCCATCTTGTTGGAAGCCTATGACGACAAACTGGCCGGACCTGGTCAGTACATTGCCGATGCTCGGGCAGAATTTTCCAAAGAGTTCTTTGGATTGCTCAAGATCGTCTGGAATCATTTATCGGGACCCAACGATGAACTAAATTGGACATACGAAACTCAGTGGTCTCAACCCCAATCATACCGTACCTTTTTGGCCGAGGCCCATGCTCAAGATTGCCGGGCAGGGCGCAGCACGAGAGGCATACATAAAGACGATTGGGTGTTCGAACTCAATGGTCAATCACTCAAGCGAATGGGGTCGCAAGGACAAATCAAGAGCGCCATCATCGCGATCAAACTCGCGCAGTTCGACTATTTCAAATCAAAAACAGGCAAAACGCCTGTGCTGCTTTTGGATGACATTTTCGAAAAGATTGACAAACAACGAGCCGATGCCTTGATTCAGTGGGTAGGTAGCGGCAGAATGCCCCAAATTTTCATTACCGATACGCATTACGAGCGCATTCGCTCACACACCGAACAATTGGGCCTGGAACTTAGCCAGCACCATCTCTAAGGTTTACATAAATAGGCCTACCAAAAGGTCCATGTCGCTGTAGCGAAGTCCGCAACGATCAGCCAATTGCTTGTGGGTAATATTTCCACGGTACAAATAGGTACCTTTCCGAACGTGGGCTCTAGAGCGCAACAAGTGACTGAATCCGCCTTCTTTGTTCATTTCATCCAGCATAGGCGCCAATACATTGCTCAAAGAATAAGAGGCTGTACGGCTGTATCGACTGCCAATATTTGGCACGCAATAATGAATGATCCCATGCTTTTCGAAAGTGGGGCTGTTGTGGTTGCACAATTCGCTGGTTTCAAAATTCCCGCCCTTGTCAATGGCTACATCGATGATGACACTGCCCTGTTTCATGGACATGACCATCTCTTCGCTGACCACCATGGGCGAACGCGACTCCTTACCTGCCAAGGCTCCCACGACCACATCGGCTCTTCTGATGGCCTTTTCCAAGGCCTGCGGATGCAAGGTGCTTGAAAACAAATTTTGACTTGACATACTGTGAATGCGACGCAAGCGGTAAGTATCATTGTCAAACAAGAACACATTGGCCCCTAGTCCCATCGCCGTTTTTGTAGCGTATTCGCCCACGGCTCCGGCCCCAATGACGACCACCTGGGTAGGCGGAATGCCTGGCAACCCACCAAGCAATTCTCCTTTGCCCTGCTCTTGGCTGTTCAACAATTCACTGGCTATCAAAATCGAAGCCCTTCCCGCCATTTCACTCATGGCACGAATGATGGGCTTGGCTCCCGATTCATCTTCCAACATCTCATAAGCCATGGCATTCACCTTTTTCTCTTGAAGAAGCTTGATCAAGTCGGTATCCAACTGATTCCATTGCAAGGCAGAAATTAGCAATTGCCCGCTTCGCATGAGTTCGATCTCTTGGCCAGTCGGAAAATCCACTTTCAAGACAGTGTCGCAAGAAAATATGGCTTTTTGATCGGTGCTGATTTCAGCCCCAGCCTCCGAATATTGCCGATCGGAAAACTGTGCAGAGTCTCCCGCTCCAGATTCCAAAATGACCCGAATTCCATTGTTGGTGAAATAGCGAACGGCCGAAGGAGCCAAAGCGATACGCTTCTCCTGAAGGGTCGTTTCTTTGGGCAGACCCAAGCTCATGGTACCGCTTTTTTCCAGGGTCGATTGCAGTTTGGGTTGGGGCTGCAACGAAGCTTGTGATGGACTCGACGCGGTATTCATATTGTTCTTTACGCTATGGTGCTTGTTTTCAAATGGTTAGGCAAGTAATCAACAGAGCCTGTGATGAAATACAAATATAAGATTTTGGTCTTTAAGCCTTCTTAATGGAATCTTTGAAAAAATCAAAAAAAGGCATTGTTTTTGCCTTGTGAACAGTTTATGAAAAAATTAAGCCTAATTGTTTTGACTACAATTATTGGAATTCAATTAGAAGCCCAGGCACCTTTACCTCCGGCTTATTTGCAAAATACACTAAATCGCATTGATAGTCTTACCTTGAATCTACTGGAGGAGATACCTTGTCATGTTATTTATAACCAAACAATTGATACTTCTCAATTAGATGCCGAGAAATTTGAAAATCAAATGCATCTCCTTTGTTCTAATATCCCTTTCCAATACCATGAATCTGTTCAGAAATACATTGACTTCTACAATCGATTAGGGGAGTCATACTGGGATAGATTGCACGAAAGGATGGAGACCTATTTTCCGCTATTTGAAGAAGTTCTGGATCGGCATGAACTCCCAACAGATTTGAAATACATCAGCATTATCGAGAGCAATTTAAACCCTAATGCTGTTTCATGGTGTGGCGCAACCGGCTTGTGGCAATTCATGCCATACACTGCGAAAGGAATGGGAATGCAAATTACAAGTCAAGTTGACGAGCGCAAAAGCATATTAGAATCAACAGAAACTGCTTGTCAATATTTCATGCAGTCTCAAGCCATTTTCAATGACTGGTTGCTGAGCATAGCCTCCTACAACTGTGGTGCAGGAAATGTAAAAAAAGCCATCCGATATAGCGGGAACAAATCCAATTTTTGGGAGATTATGCCCTATTTACCCAAGGAAACGCAAAACTATGTACCCAAATTTATTGCTGTAGCGTATGTCCTTAATTTCACCTCTCATGCTCAACATCAAAGAAATGAAAGGAGCATGGTGCTTATACCTCAAGAAATTGAACAGAGTGTAAGCCTACCCAAAATAGCCTCTTTCTTTGGTGAAGATTCTAGTTCTATTCTCGCTCTCAATTGCCATTTCCTAGCTGAGCACACGTATAAATCGAACGGAGCAAAGCTTGTTTTGCCTTATGGCATGGCCATGAATTTTGCTTCTCAATATGATAGTGCTTGTGAATATGCACGAATTAATCCCAATACTCTTCCTTCGACTCCCACTTTTTCTAATAAACAAACGATAACTCATACAGTCAAATCTGGTCAAACCTTGAGTTACATTGCTCGGCGCTATGGAGTAAGTGTCTCCCAAATCAAAACTTGGAACCATCTGCGCAGCGACGTGATACGGGTAGGACAACGATTGACCATTTACCGATGAGCACTCCATCCATAGTGATTTGGGCTTCAGGCAGCGGCAGCAATGCTGAAAACCTCATTCAGCAATTGCACCCCCATCGGGTTTTTGTCAAAGCCATTTACTGCAACAATGCCAATGCGGGGGTCATCGAACGCGGCAAGCGCCTCGGTGTCCCTGTGAGGATGATTGAAAACGCCGATCTCAAGGAAGCTTCCAAGGTGGATGAGTTCCTGGAATTGGATCAACCTGACTTGATTGTATTAGCCGGATTTCTGCGCAAATTTCCCACTCGATTATTGAATCGCTTTAAGGCTATAAACCTGCATCCTGCATTGCTCCCTAACTATGGAGGCAAAGGCATGTACGGCCATCATGTTCACGAAGCCGTTATCGCAGCTGGAGAGACTGAAAGCGGCATCACTTTTCACTGGGTCAATGAAGAATACGACGACGGGGCCATCATCGCTCAATTCACTTGTTCCCTTTCAGAAACAGATACGCCCGAATCTTTGGCTCTATCCATTCACGAACTCGAGCAGACGCATTTCCCAACTGTTCTGCTGTCTATATTCGCAACCTCTTCTTAGCCATGAATTCGAAACACATCGAAACCCAAGTATTGCACGCGGGAATTCAGCCTGACCCCACTACCGGAGCCATCATGACTCCTATTTTTCAGACTAGCACTTATGTTCAAGCCGGTCCTGGCGATCATAAGGGCTATGAATATGCGCGCACTCAAAACCCCACCAGAGATGCCTTGCAAAACAACTTGGCAGCCTTAGAAGGCGCGGCGCATGGTTTGTGTTTTTCAACGGGTATGGGAGCCGTCGATGCTTGCATTAAGTTGTTGCAACCCGGCGATGAAGTCATTGCAACGAACGACTTGTACGGAGGAACCTA
>JALRLA010000192.1 GCA_023254645.1 Bacteroidia bacterium | reverse complement strand
GTTTTCTCCCAAAGCCATGAGCAAGCGTTTGGCATGTTGAGGAGCTAAGACGATGCGACTTTTTACCTTGCCCTTCGGCACACCAGGCATCATGCGAATGAAATCCAACACAAATTCGCTTTGGCTGTGCGTGATGATGGCAAAATTGGAATAGGTGCCCTCGGCAATCTCTTCGTTTAGCTCGATATCCAATGATGGACCTTGGGGTTTATCGTTTGCGTTCATATCTGATTCAAAGGTACTTTATTTCGCGGCGATGATGGAAATCTCCACGAGGGCATCTTTGGGCAAACGGGCCACTTCTACGGTTTCTCTCGCCGGATAATCGCTACCCTCGGGGAAAGCACTCGCGTACACGGCATTGACCTTGGGAAAGTCATTCATGTCCTTGAGAAAAATGCTCGTTTTCACCACCTCGTTCCACGTCAACCCGCAGTGTTCCAATAGCAGCCCAATGTTCTTCATGACTTGTTCAGTCTGTAGTTCCACACTATCGAGCCCAATCATCTGCCCTGATTCGGCATCTAAGGCAATTTGTCCTGAAAAATACCAGGTGTTTCCAATGCGACGCCCCTGGCTGTAAGGCCCAATGGGAGAAGGTGCTTTCGCGCTAAAAATGACTTCGTTCATGCTATTTGCTGTAAATTTGGTTGATTTTTGATCATTTCCCCATCCCCATGAAAATCGGAATAACAGGCTCAGAGAAAGCAGTAAGAGAATGGCAGTCAAGACAAGACGCCCCATCTTCATTTGCATGTTTGCAAGATACGAAGGAGCATCGCGATTGCCACGTTCTAATCGATTTGGATTTTGACCAGCACCCAGAGCGTCTTCGGGAATACGCCAGCAATGCATCAACCCTGTTTCTATTGAATGCAGTAGAGAGTACCCTGGAGCAAGCATTTGCCTCTTGCCAAAAGGTCTATTCGGGTCAGCGAATGATCGGTATCAATGCTTGGCCCATTTGCTTAGAACGGCCCGAACTGGAGGCTAGCAACCCCTTTTCAGTGCAAATAGAACCCAACGAACTTCAAGCCTGTGGTTTCGCATCGGTTCGTAATTGCGATTCTCGCGTCGGATTGATTACACCTCGCATCATCTCCATGATCATCAACGAGGCCTATTACACCGTTCAAGAAGGCACGGCTGAACCCGATGCCATTGATACCGCTATGAAATTGGGCACCAATTACCCCAAAGGTCCATTCGAATGGCTCAACGCCTGGGGAATTGACCGGGTCTACCACCTGCTCAACGCTCTATATGAAGACAGCCGTGAAGAGCGTTACAAGGTAGCCGCAAGGCTCAAACAAGATTGGCTCAAGCAGCAGATCCAATAGCAGCATCCAACTGTTTCGATAGATGATTCGGTTCATACCTATAACGCACGCTTTACCATTTAAAAAAAAAGCCCGGGCAAATGCCCGGGCTTTTTCGTGATTCTTATGATGAACGTTAGTTCTGAATGGTGATTTTCTGAGTTGCAGTTTGAGTCTCGGATGAAACACGAATCAGGTAAACTCCGGGAGTCAATCCGTCAATTTGTACATCTACCAAACCATTATTGAGGGCTGTAGAGTTCCAAACACGCTGGCCACTCAAAGTAGTCAACTCCAGATTCACATCAGTTCCAAAAGTGGGAGTCAATGCCACCTGGAATTGACCATTGGAAGGATTGGGGAATACACCCATTCCTACTTTAGCCAAACCTTCAACCGCAGAGCGATTCATGACAAACTCTTTGCTCTTGGTACACTCACAACCCGTCTGACGAACCTTAGCACGCATGGTAATGGTGTAGGCACCGTCGTCAACGAAGTTGTGTTGCACAGCGGCATCTTTATCGGCACTGTACAACTTTCCACCACCTTCAAAGATCCAAGTGTAATCAACGTTATCTTGACCACCGGTGTTACCACTTCCATCAACTGGCTCAACGGTCACACCGAAGAATCCAAATTCATAGTCAGTTGAAGCCGAGAAGTCACAAGTACGAGGAGCTTCATTGATGGTTACACGCTGAGTCAAAGAATCGGCGCAACCACCCTTGATGTAAGCGTACAAGGTTACGTTATAAGAGGTGGTTTGAATCACGTTGTAGGTTTTGGATGGATCACTAGCCGAAGCTGTAGTGTTGTCACCAAAGTCCCAGTTGTAGCTGATCTCACCCTGAGGCCAAGTGGTATTGTTCACGAATACTACTGCCTCACCGGCACAAACGTCTCCT
>JALRLA010000055.1 GCA_023254645.1 Bacteroidia bacterium | reverse complement strand
CCTATTGAAAGATGCTGGATTCAAATCAGACGATTTGAAAAAAGCCATCATGGCATTGCGAGGGGGACAAAAAGTAGATAGCCAATCTTCCGACAACCAATTCAATAGCCTGAATAAGTTTGCCATCAACTTAAATGACATGGCCAAACAGGGAAAGCTAGACCCCGTCATTGGTAGAGACGATGAAATACGCCGAGTTCTGCAAATCTTGTCTAGAAGAACCAAAAACAACCCCATTCTTATTGGCGAACCTGGCGTGGGTAAAACCGCGATTGCCGAAGGATTAGCGCAGCGCATCGTGCGCGGAGATGTGCCCGAGAATTTGAAATCAAAAACCGTTTTCAACCTCGACATGGGAGCCTTGGTTGCAGGAGCCAAATACAAGGGGGAATTTGAAGAACGCCTAAAAGCCGTTGTCAAAGAAGTCATTGCGTCTGGAGGTGAAATCGTATTGTTCATTGACGAAATTCACACCTTGGTTGGCGCCGGCAAGGGCGAAGGAGCCATGGATGCCGCCAATATTTTGAAGCCGGCCTTGGCACGAGGTGAATTGCGTTCGATTGGAGCCACTACCCTAGCGGAATACCAGAAATACATTGAATCAGACAAAGCCTTGGAGCGAAGATTCCAAAAAGTCACCGTTGAAGAGCCCGATACGCAAGAGGCCATTTCCATTTTGCGCGGATTGAAAGAGCGCTATGAAGTGCACCATAAAGTTCGCATCAAAGACGAGGCCATCATTGCGGCCGTTGAAATGAGCCAGCGATACATCAACGACCGTTTTCTGCCCGACAAAGCCATTGATTTACTGGATGAGGCTGCTTCTAAGTTGAGATTGGAAATGGACTCGGTTCCCGAAGAGCTGGATGAACTGAATCGTCGCATCATGCAATTGGAAATTGAGCGAGAGGCCATCAAAAGAGAAAACGACGAATCCAAGTTGGCTCAACTCAACAAGGTGCTTACAGAATTGAATGAAAAGCGCTCCGGAATCAATGCCCGCTGGGAAAATGAAAAAGGAGTCTTGACCAAGATTCAACAGAAGAAAGCACAAATTGAAAACCTCAAGTTGGAAGCCGAACAGGCGGAACGAGATGGCAACTATGGCCGCGTAGCCGAGATTCGATACGGCTTGATCAAGAATTTGGAAGAAGAGCTGTATAAACTGAGCATGAAACTGGGAGACAACCGCAATGGCCAACTCATGGTCAAGCAAGAAGTCGACTCCGAAGACATCGCCGAAGTGGTCAGCAAATGGACAGGAATTCCGGTCAATAAAATGCTGCAAAGTGAGCGAGAAAAACTGCTTCAATTGGAAGACGAGTTGCACAAACGTGTGGTTGGGCAAGACACCGCCATTGAAGCTCTTGCCAATGCCATCAGGCGCAGCCGTGCTGGTCTTCAAGACCCCAAAAAGCCTATCGGTTCTTTCATTTTCATGGGAACCACAGGGGTGGGAAAAACAGAATTGGCCAAAGCCTTGAGTGAATACTTGTTTAATACCGATCAAGCTATGGTTCGCATCGACATGAGCGAATACCAGGAAAAGCACACCGTGAGCCGATTGGTCGGAGCTCCTCCAGGTTATGTGGGCTATGACGAGGGTGGTCAATTGACCGAAGCCATTCGCCGCAGACCTTATTCAGTAGTTTTGTTGGATGAGATAGAGAAGGCCCATCCCGATGTGTTCAATGTTTTGCTTCAAGTATTGGATGACGGGCGCTTGACCGACAATAAAGGCCGTACCGCCAACTTCCGAAACACCATCATCGTCATGACTTCGAACCTGGGCTCAGACTTAATACGAGAACAGTTTGAATTGATAACGGATGCTAACAGAGACGAAGTTTTGGCCTCAACCAAACTCAAGGTATACGATATGCTCAAGCGTCATTTGAGACCCGAATTTTTGAATCGCATTGACGAAACCATCATGTTTGAGCCTTTGAGCCGTGAAGATGTTCACAGCATCGCTAAATTGCAATTGAACGATTTATGCCAAAGAATTGAGCAGCAAGGATTCCAACTGCATTTCAGTGAAGAGGCCATTGATTGGTTGGCACAGCTGGGGTATGATCCTCAATTTGGAGCAAGGCCCCTGAAGCGCATTCTACAAAAGCGGGTCATGGACGATTTGTCCAAATCCATATTGAGCGGAAAAGTGACTCCAGGACAGGCCATCCAAGTGAATTTCCAAAACGGAGAATTGGTGTTCGAATAACAAAAAAGCCACCTTTCGGTGGCTTTTTTTATCATTCGTACACATCCCATAAATCCCATTGGCGTATGTTGCCTCGAGACTGGTTATTGATGACCAAGACATCGCTGAGTTGAATTCGATAGAACAAGGAATCACTTGGAGCATAATAGAACTCCTGTTCGCTATTCAAGCCCACACCTTTCAATTCCGTCAAGGGAGCACCGTCTTGGCCCCCTTGGCTCGCCAAATAATCCCTACATTCCTGCATGAGCCATTGCTTTTCTTCTGACTCTGCTCGATTGGAAGCTTTTATCAATACACTGCGCGTACCTACTATGGCTTCCCCCACTAAATTTCCTCTGAGGTAATAATCTTCACCGGTGAATGGCGATCGAACGGGTTTGACTCTCAGGTATTCGGCACCAAGCAAGAGCGTATCGCCCGATAAGTGAAAGGCGTATTGAATGTCTTCAGCCACCAATCTCCTTACTATCGGCTCTTGATTGAGAGTCAGTCGCTTTTCCTCGAATTCCTCACCTGTCATCAAGCCGGCTTGCACCTGCCTGGAAAAGGAACTGGCCAAAGCATCCCGAAATCGCTTCCAATTGACCAATGCCTCTACCGAACCACTTCGAGAAAATGCCAATATCAATTCAGCCGTATCTCCGGGTATCCAGGAATCTACGATTTTCAAGGATGAGGGGTTGTCATTTTGGGCGTACTGCAAACGATATACTACTTGAGTGTCGTTCGCATCCAGCTTATGAAAATGAAGATACACTGTATCAATTTTGGCATCGAGGATGAAATCATTCTCGTTGGTGATGTACTCTTGCCGAATCAGACGATACACAAAATGAGATTTTCCGACAATGGAATTCTGAAGTTGGACAGAATCAGACTGACCCCAACTGGGGAAGACGGAAAACAAAAGAACCGTTAAACAAGCAGTGAATCTCATAGAAATTAAAAGACGCTTGCTTTAAGCAAAAGGTTTGCCAATATAGTAGAAAGCAAAAAAAAGCCCGCCGAAGCGGGCTTTTGAAAGATTTTCAATTATTTCATTACCTTGTCCACGATGGCTTTGAAAGCCTGAGGATCGTTCATGGCCAAATCGGCCAAAACTTTGCGGTTGATGTCCAAATCACTCTGGGCCATTTTGCCCATGAATTGGCTATAGCTGATTCCGAGTTCACGGCAAGCAGCATTGATACGCATGATCCACAGCGCACGGAATTCACGCTTCTTGGCGCGACGGTCGCGGTAGGCATAAGTCAGACCTTTTTCAACTGCGTTTTTCGCAACGGTCCAAACATTCTTTCTTCTTCCGAAATAACCTTTGGCTAATTTCAGGGTTTTTTTGCGGCGGGCCTTAGAGGCCACATGATTCACTGATCTTGGCATAGTAGTATAGTTTTATGGCTTGAGCGGGTTATTGCAAGCAATCACCACTTTTGTGAGCTCCGGCCAATGGTTTTTTTATTTTCCGATTCTCAGCATGAAACGGACATTGCTCAGGTCGGTAACGTGAACCAAACCATCTTGCGTGAGTGCTCTTTTGCGCTTGGTTGACTTCTTGGTCAAAATGTGACGCTTGTAAGCTTTTGCGCGCTTCACTTTTCCAGAGCCGGTTACCTTGAACCGCTTTTTGGCGCTGGAATTGGTTTTCATCTTAGGCATATGCGTGAATATTAATTTTCTGCTTTTGTTACTTTTTTACCGGTAGGAGCCAGCATGATCACCAACTTCTTACCTTCCATTTTGGGTTCGCTCTCCAATTTGGCAATACCCATTTCCACCAAGTTATTGGCGAAATTCATGATCAAATCCTCTCCTCTTCCCTTGAATACGATAGTTCTACCGCGGAAAAACACATAGGCTCTCACTTTGTTTCCTTCTTCCAAAAATGTTTGGGCATGTTTGGTTTTGAAGTTGATATCGTGCTCGTCGGTATTGGGCCCGAAACGTATTTCTTTGACTTCCTGCTTGTTTGCGTTGGCTTTAATTTCCTTCTGTTTCTTCTTCTGCTCATACAAGAATTTCTTGTAATCGACAATTTTGCAAACAGGAGGAACAGCGTTGGGAGAAATCTCAACTAGGTCTAAACCAAGATTGTAGGCAATCTCCAAGCCTTTTGCCGTAGACATGATGCCTTGCTCTACGTTTTCACCGACTACGCGTACTTCTTTGGCAACGATTTTTTCGTTGATCTTGTGCAATTCTTCGCGCACCGGTGGACGTCTGCCTCTAAATCTTGGTTTCATCTATCAATTTTTCTGCAAAATCTTGCAGGCTCATCGCTCCTAAGTCGTGTCCTCCTTGCTGGCGAACAGACACCAAACGTCCTTCTTGTTCCTTCTCTCCCACAATTATCATGTATGGAGTTTTGGCCAATTCGGCGTCTCGTATCTTCTTCCCTGCTTTTTCGGCACGGCTGTCGACGGAGGCGCGAATATCGAGGTTTTTCAAATAATTTCCAACCTCATTGGCATAATCCAAGTATTTATCGCTGATGGGCAATATCACAACAGGCTTGGGCGACAACCAAACAGGCAACTTGCCTGCATAGTGTTCCAACAAGAAGCCAATGAATCGCTCGTGAGTCGAAAGCGGAGCTCGGTGAATGATCAAGGGACGCTCACGCTCGTTTTTGGCATTGATGTACGACAGATTGAAGCGCTCGGCTTGAGCAAAATCAACTTGGTTTGTAGCCAAGGTAAACTCTCTGCCTATTGCGCTGTATACCTGAATATCAATCTTAGGACCGTAAAAGGCCGCTTCGTCTTCTACTTCCACGAAATTCACATTCATGCTCTGGAGCACTTTGCGAACCATGGCCTCCGTTTTGACCCACAACTCGGGCATGTCCATGTATTTGGCGCCCAATTTGGCTGGATCGTGCTTGGAAAAGCGCATGACGTATTTATCGATTCCGAATTTCTCGAAGTACTTCAAATACAAAGCATTCACGGCTTGAAACTCGGCTTCAAATTGAGCTTCGGTACAGTAAATGTGAGCGTCGTTCATTTGCAAAGAACGAACGCGCATCAAACCAAACAACTCCCCACTTTGCTCGTAACGGTAACAAGTTCCGTATTCAGCAAAGCGCAAAGGCAGATCTTTGTATGTCCTGGGAAGGGCATCGAAAATCTTGTGGTGGTGAGGGCAGTTCATGGCCTTCAGGTAATAGCGATCTCCGTCTATTTCCATAGCTGGGAACATAGAATCCTTGTAATACGGCAAGTGACCGCTCTTCAAATACATGCTCTCGCGAGCAATATGAGGAGACTTCACTCGCTCATACCCAGCCTCACGTTCGGTCTTTTTGGCGAAGGCTTCCAATTTCTCAATGATGGCAGCACCGTTGGGTAACCACAAAGGCAAACCAGGCCCTACATCGTCATCGAACGTATAAATCTCAAGCTCCTTACCCAATTTGCGATGATCCCTCTTCTTCGCTTCTTCCAGCATCTCCAAATGCTCGTCCAGCTCTGACTTCTTCGGGAATGCAATACCGTAAATGCGGGTCAACTGCTTGTTCTTCTCGCTTCCTCTCCAATAGGCACCCGCTGTCGTCAGCAATTTGACCGCTTTAATATGACCGGTGTGAGGAATATGAGGGCCACGACACAAATCGGTGAATCCCCCTTGGGTATAGAAAGTGATTTGACCGTCTTCCAAGTCTTGGATCAACTCCAACTTGTAAGGATCGCCCTTCTCTTCAAAATAAGCGATGGCGTCTGCCTTGGAAACTGACTTGCGCTCAAACTCATTGTTTTGCTTCGCCAGCTCTTGCATTTTGGCCTCAACAGCCGCAAATTCCTCTGAACTAAAATGGTGGTCCCCAAAATCGATGTCGTAGTAAAAGCCGCGATCAATCGGAGGACCTATGCCCAACTTCACGCCGGGAAAAAGCGCTTCCAAGGCTTCAGCTAACAAGTGAGCCGATGAATGCCAGTAGGTTTGTTTTCCTTCGTCGTCATTCCAAGTCAACAAAGCCAACTCAGAATCTTCTGTAATGGGCAAACCAGCATCTTGCACCTTACCGTTCACTTTTGCCGCTAACACGTTGCGAGCCAAACCTTCACTGATGGACTTCGCCACATCCATGGCGGTCGTTCCAGAATCATAACTGCGCTGTGCGCCGTCGGGAAAGGTGATTACTATTTGCATATCAGTTGTTCTGCAAGCAGACAAATGGGCAGCAAAAATACGCCAAATGGCCCATTTTATAAAGCCCTTCCCGGCTTAAATCATTGCCTCACAATCAAAGTTTTTTCAATTCTTGCTGCATCATCGATTTTTCCAAAATTTGAATCTTCAAAATCAAAATTGCTCTATATTTGCACTCCCGTTGGCAATCAACCCAACCTTGTTGAAAAACAAACTTGGTGAGGTGGGTGAGTGGCTGAAACCAGCAGTTTGCTAAACTGCCGAACGGGTAACCGTTCCGGGGGTTCGAATCCCCCCTTCACCGCCAAAGAGGAAGCAACTTCCTCCGTTAAACCCCGAAAGCCCAGTGTTTTCGGGGTTTTTGCTTTTTAGCCCCCTCATAAAACACCAGTCTTTTTCAATTGATTCGTGAGTCTTTCGTGAGTCTTTTGAGCACTCAAAAAGGACTCACAGGATTTTTCATAACTTGTTGAATATCTTTTAGTTATGTGCAGTAAATGTGCATTCGATTGGTTCAAAATAGCCGAAATTTGTACCAATAATATATCAAAATGATACGCAATTTTAAAACATCCATCGTAGCTCGTCCGAGCAAGAAGTCCGAAAGCCACTGCATTCTCTACATTAGAGTCCTTGTGGATGGCCAAACTGCCGAGTTCTCCACTCGTCAATCAATTGAAAAGAGTCAATGGAACAGCAGTGCTCAAAGAGCCATTGGCAGGAGTCATTCAAGTGAGATGATTAATCAGTTTATCGATGAAAACATCTCAGCAATTCACCAACATGCCAATGATTTGATTATCAAAAAAATCCTATTCAACTTGACAAATCTCAAGAAGAGCTTGACTGGTGATCTTGATGAGAAGAAAACCATCCTTGAAGCATTTCACTATCACAATGACCGCGCTGCAAAGCTTGGAACAGAAAGATACGTTCCAGCAACCGTCCAGAAATACCGTAGACTGGCTAAAACCATGGAGATGTTTCTTATTCAGTCGGGCTATGGAATTGATTACCAGCTCAGCCAAATTACTCTTGGATTCATCAACCAATTCGATGACTACTTGAGAATAAACCTGAAATACGGAAACAACACAGCGACCAAATCCATTCACAGCTTTAAAACCGTATTCAACCTAGCCAAACAACTAGATTGGGTGAGCCACAATCCTTTTTCAGGATACACAGGCAGGATTAAGAACTTAGAGCGTAAAAGACTATCAAAGCAGGACCTCCAGTTAATTGAGAAGACGGACTTCGGCATGGATCGTCTAAATCGTGTAAAAGACGTCTTTCTATTTGCATGCTATACGGGATTATCATTCTCAGACTTAAAGAAGTTGAGCCAAAAGGACATTATCCGAGACGCCAATGACCAATCGTGGATCCATCAAAAGAGAACTAAGACAGAAATAGCCACGACAGTACCACTCAT
>JALRLA010000126.1 GCA_023254645.1 Bacteroidia bacterium | reverse complement strand
AGACAACTATTGAGGTGTTGGGGCATCCAGTTGCAAAGGCTGGTGTTGTTTCCAAAGATTCTTGTTTTGGCGGCAACCAGTTTAACTTCACATCCAATGGGTCTCAAGCCGTATCGGGCTCCACTATCAAAAAATACTATTGGAAATTCGGTGCAAGTTCAGCTCCTACATATTCATTCAACGCGCATCCGAGCAACATTTCCTATAGTCAAACAGGGACAAAAACAGTCACCATTCAAGTCGAAGATTCGAATGGCTGTCTTGCTTTTGATACCCTTTCGGTCATTGTTTTTGACAACCCATCAGCTGGTTTTACTATAAGTCCAAAAGACGAACAATGTTACAAGGGGAATTCTTTCTCATTCACCAATCAATCAACCATTTCTTTAGGTACACTCACGTATAATTGGGATTTGGGCGATGGTAGTAGTAAAACGAGCAAAGACATTTCCAGTTATAGTTATAATGGGCCGGGTACTTACAAGGTCAAACTCTATGTTGAAAGCAATCAAGGTTGTTCCGCTACATATGAAAAATCTGTTGTAGTTAACCCCATGCCGATTGCCCGTATTCAAGCAACAAGCACATGCAGTACAGCTCGTCAAATCTATTTTCAGGACAAATCGACTGTTTCAACTGGAAGCATTTCTACCTATTCTTGGGATTTCGGTGATGGAAATACATCTACCCAAAAAGACGTAAACCACAATTATGTTATTGCAAAAACATACAAGGTTAAACACACAGTCGTTTCCGATCGCGGGTGTGAGCATGATACAACCGTTGATGTAACCGCCTATGATAAAATCCAAGCTGATTTCACGGTAGACCGCCATGTTTGTGGTCCGAATACCATGATTCAATTCACGGACAAATCAGTAGTTCCGTTGGGCAATCAAGTAAAATATGAATGGGATTTCGGCGATAGTTCAACCAGTAGTCAAGCCAATCCGAAACACAAATATGGTAAAACTGGGAAATTTAAAGTCACTTTGAAATTGACAGGCCCTAGTGGGTGTTCGGATTATGCATTCGAGACCATCGAATTGTACGATCGTCCAACTGCTGCCTTCACCGTTCCTACCCCTACTTGTTCGGGTTCTGGTGCAGTTCAGTTTAGCAACAGCAGTTCCATTTCTACAGGTTCGCTAACGTACAACTGGAATTTTGGTGATGGGAATTCAAGTGTACAAACAAATCCTCAACATCAATACTCCACTTATGGTGTCTATA
>JALRLA010000051.1 GCA_023254645.1 Bacteroidia bacterium | reverse complement strand
CTTAGAAACGATGAGCATCCCTAGCCATGCCATTCGTTTGCACTTTCTCGGCGCTCGTTGGAGTCAACCCGAATTTAAGACCAAAAGCAGTTCAACGGTCTACAACTATTTTAAAGGATCTGACCCGAGTCGTTGGGCTCGAAATGTATTTGTCTACGATCAACTGATTTTTCGAAATGTCTACCCAAACATCGATTTGGAGTTGAATACGCATTCAGGCGGCATCAAATACAATTGGATCATTCGCCCCGATGGAAATCCGGAATCCATTAAATTTCAGTACGAAGGATTAAACTCCCTTCAGGTAGAACCCCAAGAGTTGAGATTATCCACCTCATTGGGAGACATAGTCGAGTCTATACCCTTGGTTTATAGCTTGCATCACAAGGGGATTGACACCTTGTTTACGCGTTATACCCAATCAGGCGACACCCTGGGCTTCTCCCTCAATAGCAAACAAATAGGCAGACGATTCAAACAAGCCGTGATTGACCCGGTCTTAGTTTTTTCTACCTACTCAGGCTCTAAGGCCGACAATTTTGGCTGCACCGGTACTTACGATGATTTGGGCAACGGCTATGCGGGAGGAACGGTATTCGATGTTGGATTGCCTACAACCATAGGTGCTTTTCAAATTCAATTTGGTGGAGGAGTCAATGAGAATTTGGGATACGGTGGAAGCCGCGATGCCGCGATTTTGAAATTCAATTCAGCCGGCACGCAATTGCTGTATTGCACCTATTTAGGCGGATCCAACAACGAACAACCCCATAGCATGGTGGTTGATCCAGCCGGAAACCTTTTCGTCATGGGTTCCACTCGCAGTAACAACTTTCCAAGTTTCAGTCATTCCTACAAGGATAAAAGCCAAGGGGATTACGACTTTTTCATTGCCAAGTTCAATTCAACCGGGACTCAATTGTTGGGTAGCACATATGTAGGTGGCTCTGGACTAGATGCCGTGGGTGCCGATCGGAGTACTACTTCAGTGAACAACTTCCCACTTCTTTACAATTACGCCGATGAGTTTCGGGGGGAGATCATCTGCGACAGCTCGAGAATTTACGTGAGCGGGGTAACCTACAGCATCAATTTCCCTCGATCCAACAATTCACTGGCTTTCTCAGGCAAAGAAGACGCCGTTCTCTTTTGCCTGTCCAACAACTTGGATACCTTGGTTTGGTCTCAATGCTACGGAGGGGTAGGCCATGATGCATTCTACGGATGCGCACTGGGTAAAAACGGAGATTTATTCGCGGCAGGAGGCACAACCTCTACAAGCCTAGAAAACAACGGGATATCCTGGAAGCGACTTTTGGGCAACGCTGGAAATGCCGATGCTTGGATAATGCGATTTGACCGTAACTCGGGCCAGGCCCTTAACGGAGCTTATTACAGCACCACCAGTTACGAGCAGGCCTATTTCGTACAAACCGATAATTCGGGCAATCCCTACATCTATGGGCAGCACACTAGTCCTATTCCGGCGATCAATGCCCGATTCCACATCAACGGCTCTGGAGGCCAATTCATTACAAAGCTCAACCCGGAGCTCAACCAAGTATTACTTCAAAGTTCCTTCTCAGGGGGTGGAAGTAATCCGGCGGGGCAACCCAACATCAGCCCATCAGCCTTTTTGATTGACCGATGTGAACGCATTTTTGTTTCGGGTTGGGGAGGAGAAACCAATGATGCTCTTTATGATATCTTCACTGGAGCGAGCAAGACCATTCGCAACAAGGGCAATACCCGCGGGTTGCCGGTTTCGGCCGATGCCCCACAACGCAATACCGATGGCAGTGATTTCTACGTGGCTGTTTTCTCCAAAAACATGCACGATTTGGCCTTTGCCACCTTCTTCGGAGGGATCACTTCAGGTTTCAAAGTAGCCGAAGAACACGTAGACGGTGGAACCTCTCGATTCGACAAGAAAGGCATCATTTACCAGTCAGTCTGTGCGGGATGCCGTCGCAATGGTCTTTTCCCGACAACACCAGGTGCCTACAGCCCTACCATGAAGTCAGACAATTGCAACAACGCCTTGTTCAAAATTGACTTCGAAAACTTGAATAAGAAGCCTTACATGTTGGACACTTTTGTCAAGGTAACGGCGACTCAACCCATCGTTTTCAGCAAGTTGGCTTTTGACCCAGATCCCTATGACACGCTAGAACTGGAAACCACCTGGCTCA
>JALRLA010000408.1 GCA_023254645.1 Bacteroidia bacterium | reverse complement strand
GTGAATCGGGCCCAATACACAGGACGCAAAAGTGTGTTATTGACCTTCTACCCTCACCCAAGGCAAGTGATCAAACAGAATGATGCCGAGGTTCAAATTCTCAACAATTTGGAGGAGAAATCCCGTCGCATCTTTGCCCAGGGAATCGATTATATATGGGTATTGCCCTTCGACGAATCGATAGCCGAACTTTCGCCTCAAGCCTATATCGAAAACATCCTTATGGCCCACTGGAACATCAAAGAAATGGTCGTAGGGTACGATCATCGTTTCGGGAAAAATCGAGAAGGTGGATTGGCTGAATTGGCTGAACTAGGCAACCGATTGGGATTTGTCGTCAGCCAAATTCCCGCCTCTGAAATCCAAGCCATCGCCATAAGCAGTTCTCGAATTCGCATCGCCCTTTCAGAGGGCCGAATGGAAGAAGCCAACGACCTATTGGGAGAGCCATACAGCCTCTCAGGCATTGTCATTAAAGGGTTGCAATTGGGGCGCAAATTGGGTTTCCCTACAGCCAATATAGCGCTGAATGAAACGCACAAATTGATACCTCCATACGGAGTTTATTGCGGCTACTGCCAGTACCAAGAAAAGCGCTGGAAGTTGGTCATGAACATGGGCATTCGCCCTACCATTGAAGGGCGCGGGCTCAGCGTCGAAGCCCATCTGTTGGACTTTGACGGCGACCTGTACGGACAACATTTGGAATTCCACATTACACAATATGTTAGGCCGGAAAAGCGTTTTGAAAACTTGGAAGCCCTGGCCGAGCAAATCGCCCAAGACGTAGCGCACTGCCGACGCTTGGATTGAGCTACATTTGTATGGCTTAGGCCATGGGAAACCCCTATTTTTGTTGGATACAACTGTGAGTATACGCGTAGAAAAACTGGCCAAACGCTATTCGTCTCAATGGGCTGTCGACCGCATCAGTTTCGACATCCCACAAGGGCAAATTGTCGGATTTTTAGGACCAAATGGTGCGGGCAAGAGCACGACCATGAAAATCCTCACGGGGTACATCCCCCCCACAGAAGGCAAGGCTTACATGAGCGGATTGGATGTCGAGGAACAAGCCGTTGAGGTTCGACGAATCACCGGCTACCTGCCCGAGCACAATCCTTTGTACTTGGATATGTACATACAAGAGTACTTGGGCTTTGTCGCTAGGTTGAATCAAATCGATTCCTCGAAAAAAGCGATCGAAAAAGCCATTGACATGACCCAATTAGGCAAGGAAAGGCACAAAAAAATTGGCCAGCTTTCCAAAGGCTACCG
>JALRLA010000384.1 GCA_023254645.1 Bacteroidia bacterium | reverse complement strand
ACACGTGGCAAAACTCAGGCTTATCTCGATTATTTGTGGTATCGGGGACCACGCTGATGCAAACCAATATTTTCATGCGTTGTCAATAGCCCAAATGATGGGATTTTGTACTCCTGCAAAAATAGCAAAAAACGATGGGTTTTGTTTGCTGACTAGCCCGCTGGTCGTAGATTCGCTTTCGGTCATGCGCATTCATTTTATTGCCATTGGGGGAGCGGTTATGCACAACTTGGCTCTCGAGTTGCAAGCCTTAGGGCATCAAGTAAGCGGAAGCGACGATGAAATCTTTGATCCGGCCCGCAGCCGTTTGGCCGATGCGGGCTTGTTGCCCGCTGAATTTGGCTGGTTTCCAGAGCGCCTACAGGAAATAGACCAAGTCATTGTAGGTATGCATGCTAGGGCCGATAACCCTGAATTGTTGACGGCACAGGAGTTGGGCATTCCGGTCTTTTCTTTCCCCTCTTATATTTATGAGCATGCCAAACAAAAGACCCGCGTGGTTATCGCCGGTTCACATGGCAAAACCACATCGACCGCCATGCTCATGCACGTGCTCAAATCCTGTGAAATGGACTTTGACTATTTGGTGGGTAGCCAATTGCCGGGTTATGAGCGAATGGTTCACTTGTCGAACGCCCCCATCATCTTGATCGAAGGAGATGAGTATTTGACCTCTCCCTTGGATCCGCGCTCCAAATTCATGCATTACAAGCCCCATCTGACCATGATTACGGGTATAGCGTGGGATCACATCAATGTATTTCCCACCGAAGAAATGTATCAAAACCAGTTCGATTCTTATCTGAGCACCTGTTTAGGCCCCGCCTATGTTTATCAAGGGGATGAGGCCTTGGTCAAAATTGCACAGCACCATGTTCATGCTGAAACCTACCATGCTCCAGCCTTCGGGTATCATTCTTCTGGCCAAGCATGGGTAAAAGTGGAAAACGAAATCATCACTCTTTCGTTTTATGGCAAGCACAACATAGAAAATGCGGCGGGTGTGGTTCGTCTAGCCCTGCGGTTGGGTATAGGGGAGGTTGATGCCTGGAAAGCTTTGTCGAGTTTTCCTGGAACGGCCAAGCGCCTAGAAACCATTGCACAAACAAGCAGAGGTGTGTTGATTCGCGATTTTGCTCATGCTCCTAGCAAAGTGGCCGCGAGTGTGGCTGCCGTGCGTGAACGACATCCGAATGAATCGGTATTGGCGTTATTGGAATTGCATACGTTTTCAAGCTTGAATCCTGAATTTATGCCTCGTTACAAAGGGACATTGGGGCCAGCTGATCAGCGTTGGGTTTTGTACGATCCCCATGTGTTTGCCTTGAAAAAAATGGACATCCCTTCGGCTGAAGAAATGCAGGCTCGATTGGGTGCTGATGTTCGTTTATTTGCCGATGCGGATTCGCTGGGGGAAGCTTTGAAACAAGAGCGAAGTCAAGTTTGGCTGATCATGAGTTCAGGCAATGTTGGAGGCTTGGACCTGAAATCCCTTTTCTCCGAATAGGAGCTTAAGGCAAATACTGGTAGACCGTCTGCAAAAGATCGCCCCGAACGCCTTTTTGAATCAGGCTTTTGTTGGAGTCACTGGGGTACGTGCGATTGCTCAAGAATACAAAAACGAGATCACGATTGGGGTCTGTCCAGGCCCAAGTGCCAGTGAATCCGCTATGGCCAAAGAGGGAAGAAGGGGCTCCTACAAAGATGTTGTTTTTGCCATTGCTCCGGTCAAAACCTAAGCCCCGGTGGCTCTTGTTGCTAAAGGCCTTGCTGAATTGTTTGATGGTAGCCTCGTTCAAATAACGCCGATCTCGGTAGAGCCCGCCGTCGCAGAACATTTGGAACAGAGCCGCCAATTCGTGGGCATTGCTAAACAAACCGGCATTGCCCGAAATACCTCCTAATACAGCCGCACTTGGGTCGTGAACAATGCCACAAATTCGCTGTCGTGGCCAATTGTTTTCATAGCCTGCGGGCACACACCAGTAGTCCATTCCTTTATCTTCTGGCAGAAAACCCAAATGGGTCAACCCCATGGGACTATAAAACAAAGAGTCAACGTATCGGTTGAGTGAACATTGGCTCATGTATTCTACCCATTTGCCCATGATGATCATGTTCAGGTCGCTGTATACGTATCGAGGGTGGGGGTCGGGTTTCTGGTTTTGAATCCAAGTCCAAGCCGAATCGCTCCAACGGGCTTCGACAAAACAAGAATTGCTCAAAGCCAGCCGGAATTGGGAATCAGCTTGAATGCGATGTTCGGCCCCTTGGCTCTTCATAGTGCTGAAGAAAGACAAAAACGCGGGTAGGCCGCTTTGGTGGGTCAAAAATGCACTCAGGGGTAAATGTCCCCATGGAGTATGACTAGCTTCGGGCCATACCTTGGATAATACGGTGCTGGGAGCAATCTTTTTCTCTTGGCAGAGCTGCATGACAGCCAGAGTGGTAGCGGCAACTTTGGTAATGCTCGCTAAGTCGAACACATGTTCAAAGCTGAGTTTTCGTGGGCCCAAATGAAGTTGTTCATCGGCATCAATGCTTCCCACTGCCTGTTGGTAGACTACTTTGCCATGGTGCATAACCACGCATTGGGCGGCCGGAAAGTCGCCCTCTGAAAGCGCTCGATTGATGCGTTCATCCAGCTGAGTGGCAATAAGGCGATAGGCCGTTGATGTGTTTTGGGCCTTCTGTGCTTGTGTTTCACCCGTTTCCCACAGGGGAATGGTCGATGTTTGTTTGGCGCAATATCCAGCTGGGAACCTCGAATTTAAGGTAGCAGGGAGTTGAGCGCCTCCGCACATTCGGCCATACAGGGCTTCGGCGGCGAAGGCCAAACTACGCGAATCATTTTCGTAGCTCAACAACACGGGAATTCGATTATAGAGGCCCAGACTTCGAAGGGCATAGGGGTTGCCAGCGTGCAAAAGGGCGGTTTGGCTGGGTTCTCGTGAAGATAACCAGGAGACCAATGCTGCAGGAAGTTCACGGCTGGTTTTGCCCCAAATTTTGGGTTCGGTATGGGCTAGAAGCACAAAGCAGTCAGCGGGAAATTCTTGTATTTCAGCGACGATATCAGAGGGCGAAGCATTGTAGGGGACGTAACTAATGTACCAATGCTCATTTTGCATCAAGGCATCTATCAATTGTGAATCCAAGACATCGTTCGCTGATTTGCCTTCTGGGACCCATTGGAGCAACAATCCATGCTTGCCGCTGAAGGGTTGAAGGGGTAAGCGATGGTTGGGGTCCAAAACAGACAATCCTGGGTAGGTTGGCTGGGGGACCGACCATTTGTCTTGAAAATCCTGATAAACGGCAAGCAAGCTATCCACCAAGTTCTCGGTTTGAATGGGTTTGTAATACGCCAAGCCCGCTTGGTGTTTTTGAATCAGAATTCTACGGGCGTGCTGCCTGAGTTCCAGGCTATCCAATTTGCCCTGTCTAATGGCTGAAACGATACTGTCAATCGCCACGCTGGCATCTTCGGGGAACAGCAATATGTCATTTCCGGCCTGTAGAGCCATAACGCAGGCCGTGGCCGACTTGTATTTGCCAGAAACGCCTTTCATGTTCAAGGCATCTGTAATGATCAGGCCTTCAAAATGCATGCTGTCTCTTAACAAATGGCGAACAACCGAAGGAGAGAGGGAGCTGGGCAAGCCAGGTTCTGCTTCGAGCGCGGGGATTTCCAGGTGAGCCACCATGATGGAGGCTACCCCTTTGTCAATGCAGGATTGAAAGGGTTTCAAATGCGATTGCAATTGCATCCGGTTATCCGTGACAATGGGCAATTCTTTGTGAGAGTCTGAAGCTGTGTTTCCATGGCCCGGAAAGTGTTTGGCGCAAGCCAGAATTCCCTGCTCTTGCATGCCTTGGATTTGAGACATGGCCATTCGGGCTACTTTGTCTGGGTTTTCTCCAAAGCTTCGAAATCCAATGATGGGGTTATCTGGGTTGGTGTTGACATCGACCACCGGCCCAAAACTGACGTGCACGCCCAGTATACGACATTCTTTGCCCAAGGAGCGACCCAGCTCCAAGGCTAGGGCTTCGTCATCAGCCGCACCCATGCTAATGGCAAAGGGATATTTGGGCAAGTCGTTCAATCGCATGCTCAAGCCCCATTCGGCATCCATCCCAATCAACAAGGGTATTTGGCTTTGTTGCTGATAGAAATTGCTCAGGTAGGCTTGATCTAGCGGATGCCCTTGGAAAAAGATGATGCCGCCGATGCCCAACTCCTCGACGTTTTTAAGCAAATCCGGCCGAATGCTGCGGTCGCGAGACCAAGCCGGCATCATGAGTGTTTGGGCGGCCATTCGCTCTAAACTCATTGTTTTTAGAAGGCTGTCAGCCCAAATTTGAGCCGCGACAGAGGGTCCTTTTTGAGCCCATAAAAAGGAAGGGGCGCAAATTATGTACAGCCAAAAGATCTGTCGCAGACGCATGCTTACAAAGCAACAGAAAGCCCCTTGATTTTGTGAATTTTTCTATGCCAAGTATGTGGAAAAATCCCGGGGGTGGTGCCCGCATTGAAAAAAACATAGAAATTGTGAACCTAAAAGCCACGTTTTCTTCGATTGAATTGTCAAAGCATTGGTAGACATCGTTGGAAACAATATGAGATTACTCAATGACAGAACAGGAACTGGTAGAAGGATGCATCAAGGAGGATCGGAAATGCCAGGAAATCCTGTGGAGTCGATATTCCCAGAAACTGTTTTCCTTGGCGATGCGCTATTGTCAAAACCAAGAAGAAGCTGAAGATGCCCTGATGGAATCTTTTGTTAAGATATACAACAACTTGCCCAAGTTCCGCTTCCAAAGCAGTTTGGAAACCTGGATGCGTCGTGTCACCGTCAATGCGTGTATCAACAAAATCAGAGCGAGAAAGGTGAGTTTTGATTCCATTGATGATAAAGCCATTGACCTGCCCAGTAACGACAAGGCTTTTGAACGATTGCATGTGGAACAATTGTTGAAGCTAGTGGGTCTGTTGCCCGAGGGTTACAAAGCGGTATTTAATATGTATGCCATCGAAGGGTTTTCACACAGAGAAATTGCTCAAACCATGGGAATCGACGAAGGCACGAGCCGATCTCAATTTTCCAAAGCCCGCAAGGTCTTGCAATCCATGCTCGAAAAATTGGAAGGAGGGGAGTCGTGAGTGAGTTTCAGTGGGATCAACTGAAAGAGGCTGAAATGACATATTCCAGCCGTGTCAGTTTTGATAAGGTGATGGAAATGCGCGAGGAGAAGAAGAAGCGCAGAGCTTTGTTCTGGTGGTTTTCTTCGGCCGGATTGTTGTTGGTAGGCCTGGGCGCCTTTTACATGATGGGGCCCAAACCCTCTAGCTCGGTGGCGAGCCAGGTGGCCCTGAAATCGTCGTCATCGTTCAACGAACCTTCTGAATCAGCGGTAGCCTCAAAACCAGAAAAGACGGAGTTAGTGTCAAACTCGACTCCATCAGCAAAAACAACCCGTAAATCGCAGCCAATCGTCAGCTCCAAAAACCATGAGTCGACGCTCAATCGATTGAGTGATAAGCTGGCGATGGGAATACCTGTTGAAGCCCCTGAAGACAGAGATGCTCCTTGGGGTAACCAACGCGCGACTGCTTCTTATTTTGATAGGGCTTATGAAAGTGGTCAGAACAACCGCATAGCCATGGGTTATGGCGCAGAAGGTTCAGCCTTAATGGGTCGCAAAGACATGGCCTCACATGTCTACAGCCTTGGCTTGACTCCCTCTTACGCTGAATGGTTGGATCCTTTTGCCCTTCGCCACGAGTATTTTGACGACAGACTTCTCCCTGATAATGATTTGCGCAATCGTTTCAAGCCAAACCTGTACGCCGAGTTTTCGGCATACAC
>JALRLA010000324.1 GCA_023254645.1 Bacteroidia bacterium | reverse complement strand
CGAGGGCGGCATCGTACAATTGCAATCGGGCGCGATAGCTTCTCTGACCGTGACTCTGAGGCGCTCCCATGGCTGTCAAGGATAAAGTATGTTTTTGCCCCCACTGCTTTTCCACTTTGGCGAAGTAGGCATACATATCATCGTACAAGGCATCGACATAACCCGTAGATGAGCGCTTGGTGAAATTCAAGGTGAAACCCCAGTCACCAGGCAGGCGACCGCTGGCATAGGTGAAACCAAATTTTTGGTAACGAGAATCACCGGTTTCCACGTTGGCTTCCAAATACTCTTTGTTGCCTAGGCCCTTGGTGATGATGTTCATGGTTCCACCTACGGCGGGGTTGGCAATTCGGCTTGAACCCAAACCGCGCTGAACTTGCGTCAAGGCCGTAACCGATGACAAACCGAACCAATTGGACCAATACACCCAACCGTTTTCCATGTCATTGACCGGAATTCCATCGATCATCACCGCAATGTTGCGCTGATTGAAACCGCGAATGGTAATGCGGGCATCACCAGCTCCGCCTCCTTGTGAAGTAGCATACACACCGGGGGTTTGGTTCAAGAGCAAGGGCATATCTTGGCTTCCCAAGCGCTCGTTCAAATCGCGGCTGCTCAGGTTGCTATACGCAATAGGCGTCTTTCGATCTTTGGCAATAGAGGCCGTAATCTGTACCGCTTGGATGGAGGAACTTTGGTTCTCCAATCGAAAGAGCAAACCGTTGACCAAGGGGCGGTCACCTTGCACAAACAAGGTGTCGCTGCTGTAACCGTCCAGAATGGCGACCAAGGAATATTCCCCCATGGGCAATTGCATGGAAAACAAACCTTGAGCATCCGTTTCGACCGAAATGCTTTTGGCAGAAACAGTCACTCCGCTCAGCCATTCATCGGTTACCGCATCTTGCACACGGCCTTTGACAGTGACTTGGGCCTCCAGGGCCGAAGCCGCACCCAATAGGGCTAAAGCCCATACGCAGAACTTGAGCCCCTTCATGCCTAGTCTTTAACGAAGGTGATGGCCCTGCGCTGGCTGGCGTTTTGCACTTCCAAGGTATACACTCCTGATGCGAGTTCAGAAACGTCTACTTGTGCGCCATCTACACCGGCAATAGCCACAAAATTCAGGGCAATGCGTTGGCCAGAGACAGCAACGGCCGTTACTTCTTCAATGGCCAATCCCAAAACAGTCAACTGCGTTTGAGCGGGGTTTGGGAAGGCCCACAATGAAGGGCGAGCCTCCATATCCTTTGCAGACAGAGTATTGCATCCGCACTCGTGAATACCGAGTGAGTCAAACATATTTTGAGGGTGCACATTCCATTCTACCGAAGGGTTGAAAAACGGAGGATTCTTGGTCACACCACTCATCACTGTAGCCTTGCGAATCAAAGTTTTGTTGATGGTGTACCAAAGACCCAAACCGTTGTTGTAGGGAAAAGAATCGCTCCATGCGGGGCTAGGGCGCTCACCAATGCGGCCGAAAATATCTACGGGCACATAATTGGCACCTGATTTCTTATCCAAGCTCAAAGCGTCATCCCCGTTGAAACTCATGGAGTATGAGGTGTTGTAATCTTTGCTCAAGAAAAGATCGGCTTTCACTCTCAAAGTCTCTACTACAGGAGTATCCTGACCGGTCTGAGTGGTATCGCGACGGTCAATCACAACCACCAAAACATCTTTGGGCCCTAAGGTTCCCGACAAAGCGTCTGAATATTGGGGCGTCCAAGACGCTGACCCATTCTGCCAACGAGTCAAGCGGTACTCGCTCAAGTCGATGGTTGATTCGGTGGGGTTGTAAATCTCAAGGGCTTTGTTGTTGCGAGACCCCTCTACGTATTCGGAGATGAACAAATCGGTGCACTGTGCTTGGGCAGAAAAGACGGCCAATGCAGCGCTAAGGCTTAAAATGAAACGACGCATAATGATCTATGTGTTTGATTGCAATGCAAATTTGCCGAAAAATTGCCGCTATCCCAAGGCATTCACGGGTATATTGCGTTTCCTTAACATTTGCAGGCCTAGTTTTGCAAAGCATTCCCCTCCACCATGAGAAACCGCTTCTCCTATTTGTCCGTGATTTCTATCGCTCTATTGTGGTTTACGGCCTGTAAAACCCCGGTTGTTTTTACCCAGGGTAGCAGTATAACCATCAGCGAAACAAATCATTACGATTCATCGAGCTACCGGGTTCTAAGCCCTTATGTTCAGCTATTGAAAGACTCCATGAACACCATCATTGGACACACGGAGACGGCCTTGATGAATACAAGACGTACCGGAAATTTGGGGCGTGTAATAGCCGACTACACATTGACAGAAGCGAATGCTTATTGCCAGCAATCGGGTCAAGCTCCTTGCCACATGGCTGTTCTTAACAACGGTGGTCTTCGCAATTCCATTGGACAAGGTCCCATTACTTTGGGCCAGGTATTTGAAGTCAGTCCCTTCGAAAACAAACTGGTCATCGTTCAATTGTCGGGCTCTCAAACAGCCGCCTTACTCGAGTACATCGCCGCCCAAGGGGGAACACCCGTGGCCGGTCTCGAACTGGAATTCCAAGAAACAGCCCCATACTTGGTTCGCGCCTTGGTTCAAGGACAAGCTTTTGATAGCCGACGCTCTTACCGCATTGCCACCAACGACTACATGGCCTTAGGTGGAGATAAATTCACCATGTTTTTGCAGCACGAATCAGCAGAAGAAACTCCATTGATGATTCGTGACGTTCTGCTTCGCGGCCTGCAAATCGAAACTCAACAGCACAGCCAGGTTCTGGATCGCCCCAACTTACGCGTTTACCCCCATGACGAAACCGAAAACTAGACGAGCATTCCTTCAACAGAGTTTGGTTTTGGGAGCCGGACTTGCTCTTCCCAATTGGGCAGTAGCATCGGCTAAGCCCCATAAAGCCAAATTGATGCTGTTGCACACCAACGATTTTCACAGCCGTTTGGAACCCTTTCCTTCCAACCACAAACAATGGCCCAATCTCGGTGGCATTGCCGGCTTAGGAGGAAGCATTATCCATGAACGCGCCAAAGCCGATTACCATCTATTGGTGGACAGCGGTGATGTATTTCAAGGCACTCCTTACTTCAATTTGTATGGTGGCCAACCCGAATTGGAATGGATGAGTCAAATGGGA
>JALRLA010000302.1 GCA_023254645.1 Bacteroidia bacterium | reverse complement strand
GCGCATTTGGCCCAAACCAGCCCTTCGCCGCTGGGTTTGGAAATTGCCAGAGCCGAGGGGCATTATCTGTATGACCCGGCTGGAAACGCCTACTTGGATTTGATTTCCGGTATTTCGGTCAGTTCTCTCGGGCATAATCATCCGCGCATTGTTCAGCGCATCAAGGATCAGGCCGATCGTTTTTTGCATACCATGGTGTACGGAGAAACGATTCAAGCGCCTTCTTCTGAATTGGGAGCTCGTCTGGCTTCCGCTTTGCCGGCCTCCCTGTCGATGACCTTTTTGACCAATAGCGGATCTGAGGCCGTAGAAGGGGCCATGAAATTGGCCAAGCGCTGTACAGGACGTTCGGCATTTGTTGCCCAAATAGACGCCTATCATGGATCTACCCACGGGCCATTGAGCCTCATGAGCCATGAGTATTACAACCAAAAGTACCATCCGCTGTTACCCGGGGTTCGGTTCATCGATCAAAATGACCTGGCTTCTGTTGAGCAACTTCCCGAAGAGGGAGTAGCGGCCATATTCGTGGAATTGGTGCAAGCCGAGCGGGGCTCAAAGGTTTCAGATAAGGCGTATATCGAGGCCTTGCGTGCCTACTGCGATAGAACCCAATCTTTGTTGGTGTTTGATGAAATTCAAACCGGTATAGGCCGCACGGGAACCCTGTTCTGCTTTGAGCAATATGGAGTTATTCCTGATGTTTTGCTGCTGGGAAAGGCACTAGGAGGCGGTCTACCCATTGGTGCATTCATCACTCGGCCCGAATGGATGCTGCAACTCAGTGAAAGGCCCATTTTGGGCCATTTGAGCACCTTCGGTGGCAATGCTTTGGTCTGCGCCGCGGCTGATGAGGCCCTCTCAATCGTGATGGAGGAATTGGAGCAGTTTCGGGTTCAGGAAAAATCCGATCGTTTCAAAAAGCAATTGGTACATAGCCACATTAAAGAAGTTCGCGGACTGGGATTGCTGTTGGCTGTACAGGTGGAGTCGACCGAACTGTGCATGGCGGCCATTCGCTACCTCTTGGAACAGGAAGGCGTATTTTCTGATTGGTTTTTGTACGAGCCATCTTGCCTTCGTTTGGTGCCTCCCTTGAGTATCACGTTTGATGAAATCGATCGTGCCTGTGCTTCGATTTTGCGCGCATTGGATCATGTCTCGTAGTCTGTTTCTCAGTATATTGATCTGGGGCCTAATTTTGGTTTCATGCCGAGGCGATCAGGCAGAAGTTCCCGCCTATGAACCTGCTGAGCGATTGGCCGAATTCAGTTCCTTGCTGGTTCGCAGCCACAATGCCCTAGAGGCTTTGTCTATGGGAGAAGAGTTTTGGCCCGCCGCTGCCACGCGCCGATGGATGGACAGCGTTGCGAATGATCCCGACGGATGGGCCCTTCAATTGGATTTCGGACCAGGAATGCAATGGGCTGATGGTTCGTGGGTGCGCGGTACGCTGAGCCTATCGGGTATGCATTGGCCCATTCAAAAAGGCGATAGCCTGCAAATCAATTGGAGCAGTTCCGACAGCTTCGCAATCAAAGCTTCAAAAAGTTGGGTATCAGTTTTGGGCCATGTGCAATACCAAGCCCTTGCTTTTGGTCGCTCTCAGATGATTTGGGTAGGCGATTTTCAACAGGAACAGCAAAAAGTCCATGCCAGTGCTTTTTCGCAATGGGAACTCGTACCCGAGAATAGCTTAGAACCTACTTGGGAAGACGCCCATTGGTTGTCGGCACAGGTGGATTTGAGTTATGTGCAATGGGCTTCTGGACAGCCCATTCAATGGGGGGCTCGGGTGTTCAAAGCAGAAAGAGCCAAGCATTGTTTGGAACAAGTATTGGCCGGTCGCTGGATAGCAAGTCCCTTGTTGCAGTTGAAGGATTCTACATACATGGAGCACGATCCGTTTCGCGACAGACGCTGCGATGCCACGGTTAGAGTGGAGTCTGGTCAGCAGGAATGGTTATTGGACGCCTGGTAATTCCAAGTCTTTTGGGAAGCCGC
>JALRLA010000282.1 GCA_023254645.1 Bacteroidia bacterium | reverse complement strand
TTGCTCTCTTGCAGTTCGAGCACTTTGTCGTTGTAGGTGACGCCCGGTGTGACCAATTCCGTAACTCCCCGTTTGACAATGGTTTTGGTCTTTTTTGGGTCTTCCAACTGATCACAGATGGCCACGCGGTAGCCCGCTTTTACTAGTTTGGGCAGATAGGTATCCAAGGAGTGGTGGGGGAAACCGGCTAGGTTCATCTCAGAGGCGGCTCCATTGGAGCGCTTGGTCAAAACAATGCCCAATACCTTGCTGGCTTTGACTGCATCTTCGTCAAAAGTTTCGTAGAAATCTCCCACCCGAAACAACAGAATCGCACCCGGATATTGGGCTTTGATGCTGTGGTATTGTTTCATCAAGGGGGTTTCTTTTCCAGCCATAGTGAACAAAAATAGGGGGGTAAATTGGCAAGTAGTCCACAATTATCCCCCCGAAAGGTGGGTATATTTGGATGTGCAAAAACGCAGCATGCAAGAACTCGGCAGGCTCAGTGCCGAAGAATTTCAAAAAGCCCCCAAATGGCCATTGGTTCTGGTATTGGACAATGTTCGAAGCCTAAGCAATGTGGGTTCGCTCATGCGCAGTGCCGATGCCTTTTTGGCAGAATGTGTGTACTTGTGCGGCATTACGGGCACGCCGCCTCATCGGGACATTACCAAAACGGCGATTGGAGCTGAAAAGTCGGTTCGGTGGGAGTATCGAGAACAAACCGAACAGGCCATTCGAGAATTAAAGCAGCAGGGATTTCGCGTTTGGGCCTTGGAGCAAACCCACGGGAGCATACCCCTTCACCAGACCCAATTGACCCATCATCCTATGGCTTTTGTGTTGGGTCATGAAATAGACGGTGTTTCGCAAGAGGCTTTGGCCTTGTGCGATGGGGCCATCGAAATTCCCCAATTCGGTAGTAAACATTCCTTAAATGTGGCGGTCAGTGGGGGAATGGCTCTTTGGGAATATGCGCGTCAAACCTTGAGCCATGAAAGCTAATTCCGTTCTGGGGCTGCTGTTTCTCTTAGGGTCCTGTCAAGGCCCTGAACAGGTAGATTCTGACAAGCCCTACACGGTGGCTATGACTTATGTGGCTGATTGCCCATTGTCGGTTAAGAGCAGTGGGACTTGGCTTGATTTGGCCCGAAACCTCCCCGATGATTCCTTTGATCGGTGGTTGTTTGTGGGAGAATGCGATCGCCCGCTTTCGGCGGCCATGAAGGCCTCGTTTGATCGGGTTGTTTTGAACATGGATTCTGCCAGGAGCTTGGGGTTTACCCATTATCCGATGCTGCAAATTTGGAAAGGCAAGCCCTCCAGTGGGCGTTTGTTGTATAAGGGACCCCTTGATAATTCAGCCAAGGGTACTGGCCTAACAAGAATGAAAGCCGATTCGTTCTTTGTTCAAGATTTCTTGACACGGCTGAGAAAGGGAGAGAATCCTACCTTTGAATCTCACACGGTTTACGGATGTTTCATAGAACCTTGATCGGGCCCTTGCTGTGTTTGCTGACTTTGGCAAACAGCTCCTGCCATTCTGAAGAGAAAGGCACAGATTCGCTGGAAGAGGTGGTGTTTTACGATGATGTAGCCAAAATCATGGAGCAAAAGTGCGTGCCCTGTCATCAAGTCGATGGGGGGGCTCCATTTGTGCTGACGAGTTATGAAGCGGTCAGCCGAAAGGCCAAGACCATTGTCGAAGTGACCCAAAAGGGCATCATGCCCCCTTGGCCAGCCGATCCCAATTACCAACATTTCATTGGTGAACGTCTCTTGACAGAGCGAGAGAAGCAGTTGATCAAAGCCTGGGTCGATCAGGGCAAACTCAAGGGTACAGGAGAGCGAGTCCTTCAGGCAAAAAACCCCAAAGGTTTAAAAAAATCAAAGCCCGATTTGATTTTGGACATGCCCGTGGTCTCCCTTCGCGCGGGCGACCAAGACCGTTTCTTTTTGATGCGCATTCCCGGTCTCGTGGAAAAAGATACTTGGGTGAAGGCCATGGAGATACGCCCTGGAGTCCGGGAACGATTGCACCATTTCAACGGTCATGTTTTGAATTACAAACAGGTCAAATCTCTCCCATGGTCAAACGGAATTCAAGAAATTACCCAAGGCGAATACGAAGCTGATTTTGCCCAATTGGATTTGTTGGAAACCGATGGGTCCCGACCCGAGCGCATTCACTCGGCGGTCAATTACCTACCTGGAATGGAGGGTACTTTGTTCCCTGACGGCATTGGCGGGTTTCGCCTGTCTCGGCAATTTGCCTTAATTGGCAATGATGTTCACTACGGACCCAGCGATCAAGACACCCAAGACCGCAGCCAAATTTGGATTTGGTTTGCCGACAAGGAGCCACGCAGAAAAACGGCCGAGTTCATGCTCGGAACCAATGGGTCTAGCGCCATTGAGCCTCCACTGCTCATTCCCGCTGGGCAAATCACCCATCACCGAACCGCCTTTCAAATCAAGGCCGATGTTTCCTTGTTGACAATCAACCCTCATATGCATTTGCTGGGTTCGAGTTTGAAGGCCTATGCCGTTAAACCCAGTGGCGATACGGTGAATCTGATATCGATTCCACGCTGGGATTTTCGTTGGCAATACACCTACACCTTTACCCATATGTTGCGCATTCCACGCGGGTCTTGGATCGTTTGCGAAGCCACTTATGACAATCGGGCTAGCAATCCCAACAACCCTTATTCGCCCCCTCGAACGGTGGGCGAACGCCTGGAATACGGAGGGGCTAGCATGCGGGCAACCGACGAAATGTTGCAGCTGATTATCGGATATACCCCTTATCAAAAAGGCGACGAAGCCCTTACTTTGTAGTTGGAATGAAATTGACATTGGTTCAGAGCAAATCAGAGATTTTAGCCTTTCACCAGGTCTTGGACCGCGTGTATGGGAATGATTCCCAGTTCATACATCCCCTTCGAACCGATGTCGAAGAGGTGTTTGACCCTGTTAAAAACCCTGTGCCTCACAAAGAAGGTCGCTGTCAGCGCTGGGTCTTGTTGGATGCCCAGGATCAACCTGTAGGGCGAGTAGCTGCCTTTTACCGCGATAAAAAGGATGCCGAGGGCCTTTCTGTTCGTCGCGGCGGATTGGGCTTTTTTGAGTGCATAAACGATGAACGGCTGGCCACTGAGTTGTTTGATACTGCTGAGCAGTGGTTGTCTGAACAAAAGGTGTGTTCCATAGATGCGCCCATCAATTTTGGAGACCGTGATAGTTTTTGGGGCTTGTTGATCTCAGCCAAGACGTATCCGAGTTACAGGGAGTCGTACAACCCGCCGTATTATCAAGCTTGGTTTGAGAAAAGGGGTTATGCCGTGGAAATTGAACAAACTACCTACGAAATCACCCAGGCAACCTTCAATTTTGATCGTTTTTCGGCCATAGCATCGCGCGCCATGTCCAATCCCGACTATCGATTTGAGTATTTTAAATACAGCGAGTTAGAGGCTTATGCCGGTTATTTCGCTGAGGTTTATAATCTTGGTTGGGCTCACCATGAGGATTTCAAGCCCATTCAGGCAGCTGATGTCTACAAACGACTGAAATCCATCAAGCCAGCTATGCCAGAGAAGTTGGCCATTTTCGCCTTTGCGGGTGATCGACCGATTGGTTTTTTTGTTGCCATTCTGGAAGTCAATCAAATTTTCAAGGACTTCAAAGGAACCATGAACGCGTGGAATGGACTGCGCTTTTTGTGGAAGAAAGGAAACATTGACAAAGCCAAGGGTATCGTCTTTGGGATCATTCCTGAATACCAAAACAAGGGCATAGAGACGGGTTTGATCATGCGTTGTTACGAAGCTGTTCAGCACATGCCACAATTGATAAGCATGGAATTGGCCTGGATTGGAGATTTTAACCCAAAGATGTTGAGCATGTTGCAGTCTTTGGGCGCCGAATTGACCAAGGTACACCATACGTATCGCAAAGAAATTCCCTCCAAATAAATTTGAATTTTAT